>CAYYOQ010000158.1:0-2325 GCA_964473235.1 uncultured Thermodesulfobacteriota bacterium
TTGAGCATCGGATCATCGGGATTATTCAGGTACTCTTCTAATTTTTTGAGCGAGAGTCCTGGATAGAAGGTTTTGAGGTCATCAAGCTCGCTTTTCGTCAGGATGCTATCAGAGGTTGCCCTGAAGAGGATGACATCACTGTTGAAATACTCTTTCTTATATTTTTCAGGGGCAAGGCTGATTATGTTTACCTCTTTCTTAAGCACCTTTCCAAATAGTTTCCCCAGTTCATAGTAGCTGAACGTTTCAAAACCGCCCAGGGGGATAATTTTATTTTTAACCTTCTTGTTATTGATGGATGCAACTAAAATAGTTGCGGTGTCCTCTTCGTGGAGGGGCTGCACTCTCGCTTTGCCGTCATCGACCACATGGTATCTTCCTGCGACTGCCGCTGCTAAGAGATCTCGAAAATCGAAAAAATACCCAGAGGGCCTTACAATGGTATAGGGGATCCCTGAGTTTAATACAATGCTTTCTGCAGCCTTTTTGGCAAGATGTGCAGTATGAAAGGAAGGAATGTTATCACCTCGTGCTACCCCCAGGGCGCTTATGTAAATAAGCTGTTGCACGCCGTCAGCTCGTGCTGCCTCAACGATGTGCTGCATGCCGTTTTGTTCAATTTCATAGCCCGTCAGCTTTTTCTCTCCCTGCGCCACATATCGGGGGACACCCACCGCGCAGATAACAACAGTGTTACCTTTCACTCCATTTTTTACCGCCTCAGGGTTAGTAATATCCCCGTTGTCTCCGCTTAGAACCTTCACACTAGAAGGAAGGTCTTTTAATTTAGGTGCTTTTATGTCAAACGCGGTAATGGTGGCTGCCTTTCCATACTTCAATAGTGTTTCCAGTGCTCTTCCACCGATGTTACCAGAAGACCCTATGAGCAGAATTTTTTCTCCTTTGGTGTTTTTTGCAATCTCTGAAGATAGCTGATCTGACATGATAGTTCCTCCTTTAGGGTGGTGCGGTTAAAAGGTGCTGCGTTATAATTATGAAAAAAAATAGTAAAGTTATTCAAGTGATATTTTACAATTCCCCTCCCTCTCTTCCAGGGTCCTTAAAGGCTTCCTCTGGTGATACTTTTTTAAGCAGAGTCAGGGTTTCTAGGATATCAGGTCTCTCTCTTTTTATCCTTTCGCGATGACTGGAGAAGAAATCGAGCATAACCTTACCACAGGTGAAGTGGTTGATATAACCATCGAGCAGTTTTCCTTGAGCGAGTGTATAGAGGTAATCAAGCTGGTCATTCTTGAGGCTTCCCAGACCAAAGGTTCTGCAACACTCCGCAAAGATGTGATCATCATTGAATTCAAAATGGTCTTGCCAGAAGCGATTATAATGTTCAATCCCAGGCTCATCCTGTGCCTCCATCTTAATCGCCTTCCCTGCCCTGAAACCACACATAAGTGCTCCTTGGATTTCAGCCTCTTGAAAAGAGGGTGCATCTCCCACCAAGATGGTTCTCCCCCTGGCGGGTTCTTTAATCGGCTCCCAGCAGGTCCAAAGACATCCCATCGTGCGGATGAGCTTTGCATCCTTAAACCAGTCTTTTACCTGAGGGGCACTGATAAGCCTTCTGATGGAGTCTCCTAGTGGAATAGTCGTTTCCATCGGTGGCCGGGCAAATACCTCATAGATCTGGGTGAAATCATCATAGTCAGGCTTTCTGATCATGGCACCACATACCCCATTGAAACCATACCCCATACATTGAATCCAGGCGTCGGGATAAGGACTTTTCACATTGGCATACACGTAATGGATAACCTGGGTCCGGATGAGAACCTTTCGGTTTTTGTTAAACCCCAGGCTTTCAGTAATGCGGGAGTTTACACCGTCAGCGGCAAGGAGCCAGGTTCCTGAGAGCCACTCCTGAGAATGGTGGTGGCGTATTTTGACCTGTACCTGGTCTCCTTCTTCTCGTGCTTCAAGGGCAGTGGTACGGGGGCGAATGTCCACACCGAGTTGGTCTACTTCGTGTAAGAGCCCTTCGAGGAGTTTCTGTTTATCGATGACCTTGGCGATAGGTTGGTTTCGTTTTCCCATAATCAGGGTGTATCCACCTGGGGAGATTCTCACGCTTCGATAGAGGTCAGTGAAGGTGCCTTGATAGGTAATTGAGAAATCGTTTCGGAGAAAGTAAATTCTATCTCCTGCAAATGACCACCCCTCATGGTGAAATCCCGGTTCAAGGATCCACATGGAACAGCAGGGGCGGGTGTAGCGGGAGATATGTTCTTTAGTATCGAGAAGTGCTACCTTTAGACCTTCTTCAGCAGCGGTTTTTGCTGCCATCAATCCCGCAGGTCCTGCTCCTACCAC
>CAYYOQ010000158.1:2425-3983 GCA_964473235.1 uncultured Thermodesulfobacteriota bacterium
CTTCTTCAGCAGCGGTTTTTGCTGCCATCAATCCCGCAGGTCCTGCTCCTACCACGATCACATCAACGTTGCTCATGTTTTTCTCACTTAAACATTGTGGCTTGCAGGCTAGCACGCTAACCTAACCTGTAACAAGCATTACTCATCCCACCTCTATTTCTTCTCATTTTTCAATTCCTCAAGTGTAATGCTCCTCAAAGTCCAACAGGCTGCTACTCAAGTTTTATCTATCTACGGACTGTGGACTAATAATGAATCTCACATCTCACATCACAGATCACCCATCGGCTTTGTTTACACTTTAGCGTGAGAGAGAGAGTCTGTCAAGAATCCTTTGCGAACAACAGTTTTTTTTGCACTTTATCTAGGTAATTTGCTATAATCAAAAAACCTTAAACTCAGAGGTAAAGGGATGCTGGTATCATTTTTCCGAAATCCTCTCCTCGCAAAGGTAGTGGGAACGGTAGTAGCTTTGGCCTTTCTCACCACGCTCGTTGGATACAGAAATATGCTGCGATTTGTGCTCCCCGGTGTTATTCTCGTTATCTTATTTTTATTTATAAGAAATTTTATAAGAGCGAGAAAGAGAAAGCTCACCGCGATTGAGCAGGAGTATCTTAAAAAAAGGTTTTATGAGCATTGAGGGTTAACTTACTATAAAAGTAGCAACGCAGTCAGAATTCAAAATCTCAATGTTAAAAACGGACAAACGTTCCGATCATTTGAAGTAAGGTCATGTGGGTTTGCTTGAAATTTGGTATTTGAGCTTTGGAATTTTACCTATGATATGGTAACAAGGACTGAAAGTGTACATACTACCCTTGAGTACTACAATCTGATTTAATGTAAAAGGACGGTCTATGAGTATCAGTGATCCCAAGGCATTAGTGATATATTCTTCCCCGGCGGGTACTACGCGTCAGGTAGCGCAGGTTATTATAACAACACTTAAGGACATTGGATATAAGCCAAGAGTGGTTGATCTAGGTAGCCGGGATGATCTCGTGAACTTAGGTGCTAAATGTGGTGATCTTATAAACGACTATTGCCTATGGGTGGGGACTCCGGTGTACGCCGGTCACGCGGTTCCTCCCATTATGAACTTTATCGCTCGGTTGCCTAAAAGCCGGAGAAGTTATGCGGTGCCTTTTGTTACCTGGGGTGGTGTTACCAGCGGGATTGCCCTGTATGAGATGGGAAAGATGCTTAATGAAAAAGGCTATACAGTTTTGGGGGCTGCAAAAGTACTGGCGGTTCATTCTATGATGTGGCAGTTTAAAGACCCTCTGGGCGAAAACCACCCTGATGCTGAGGATGATGATATGATGAGAGGACTGGTGGGAGAGGTTGATGCAAAATTATTAAGCGATGAAGTACAGCCTCTCTCGGTTGAGGCTTTGAATTATCAGCCTCGTGAAATCCAGGAAGCGATGCGGAAGTTGAATATCGAGGTAGCAAAACAATTGCTTCCTCAAAAAAAACTAGACGACAGTTGTACCCAGTGTGGTAGCTGTGAAGAGGTATGCCCTGCCCAGGCTATTACATGTAACCCTTACCC
>CAYYOQ010000158.1:4083-5757 GCA_964473235.1 uncultured Thermodesulfobacteriota bacterium
TAACCCTTACCCGCACTTCGGACCAGAGTGTTTTTTATGTTACAACTGTGTGCGTGTTTGCAAAGTCGGAGCACTTAAAGCAGATTTGTCTCAGGTTGAAAATATGCTGAGACAAAAGGCAAAAGCAATGAGTGAGAGACCATTGAGCCAAGTATTTGTCTAAAAAATCTGCTACTGGTTAGAGTACATTACCCCTCTTGAGTCCCTCCCTTCCGCTCTCACATCTAAATCTTTCAGTATCGAAGCTAAGAATTTTTAGACTAAATCCTTATCTAGTATTTTTGAGAGAATAGGTTATTGTAAAAGAAATAGGATTTTTAATAAAGTTTTTATATGATGCAACCGAAAACAAAGTTGTTCTTTAGAAGAATGCGAGGTGGATCACCATGGTACATAAAATCATAAGCGTAAGCCTGTTAATAATAATTCTGACAATGTTGTTTTGTTCCTCTGGCTACTCTGCTGGATTTATGGTTTATAACCAGGATGCGGCAGCTGCAGCTATGGGTAATAGTTTTGCCTCTATAGCCAATAATGCCTCTGCTGTTTTTTACAATCCTGCAGGCATTAATCAACTTGAGGGGACACAGCTTCGCACCGGTTTTCATCTTGTCTTTCCCGATACATCATTCAGGGGATCAGAAAGTGGAAAAAGAACTGAGATTGATAATGATTTTGCTGCGCTCCTGCAAGGATATCTTACTCACAAAATTAATAATAGAATAAGTGTGGGAGGAGGAATTTTTACACCCTTCGGTTTAGTAACTGAATGGCCTACTCGCTGGGAGGGAAGGACTGTATCTACCTATTCCGCTATGAGAACTTTTTGTGTCAATCCGGTGGTGTCTATCCAGATACATCCACGTCTTGCAGTTGCAGCAGGGATTGACTATCTCTATTCAGATTTTAAACTAAGACGGGTGATTGATCCTAATAAAATGATAGGATTACCCTTAGGTATTTCTGAAGGTAGTATTACCTTAAAAGGGTTTGATGATACCTGGGGATACAATCTGGGGATTCTATTAAAACTTAGTGATCGATGGAGGTTTGGTGTTTCATACCGGAGTAAATTTGACCTTGAATTTGATGGGCATGCCCACTATCACCTTCCTCCTGTGTTAGAGGCACTCTATCCTGACACCGACATATCTCCTCGCATAAAGCTCCCCCCAACAGTTGCAGCAGATATTTCTGTTCAGGTAGGGGAGAAGTGGACTTTTGTGACAGGAGTGTTGTGGACCGGTTGGTCTGTCTATGATAAGCTTGCGCCCAAATTCAGAGATTCTTTATTGGTTCCCCCTAGCATGAGATCCGAATTGCAGGATTGGAGAGATGTATTCGCTTTTAACTTTGGCGTTCAATATCAATTGAATCCCACCTGGGCTTTGCGTGGAGGGTATATCTTCGATCAGTCTCCGGTCCCAGAGCGAACATTAGGACCGATGGTACCTGATGCAGATGCTAATTTATTCAGTTTGGGAGTTGGTTATACCAGGAATAATTTTACTATTGATTTGGCAACTATGGTGTTAGTCTTGGATGACAGGCATACCCGAAGAAACCTTGATGGTCTTAATGGAAAATACACTTCTACCGGCATTTCATTCCTTATGGGTTGTACTTATTTCTTTTAAAATGTGTTTTATATCTAACTGTATTTTCCTGCGCATT
>CAYYOQ010000159.1:0-5738 GCA_964473235.1 uncultured Thermodesulfobacteriota bacterium
TCACAGATGACTTTGAGAATTTCCTTTGCCTTCGGCCCAAGTTCGGAGCTGCCGATGGCGAACATTTGGCTTGATTCCTTGTCAACAAGCTGGATTCTGATTCCACCCTCCATGGCTTCAACGAGTACTTGGTCTTTTACATCTTTTAGCTTTGATGACACATCATCAATAATCTTCTGCATCACCTCTTCTCTGCTCGCTTGCTCATTTCCAGGCGGTGCGCTTTCCCCTGGCCCGCTTGTGCACAGCACATCTTTAGGGGGGTCCTTTATTATCTTGCCTACATCCACAGGTTGTGGAATCATAGCGGTACCGGAAATGGTCCTTGAGGAAGCATCCAGGACGGCACTACCACCGCTCTCGAACACACTGAAGTTTTTAAAATAAGCTGAAAGTCGTGCCCTTTTTTCTCCTGAGGTCATGGAGAGGAGCCAGAGGAGAAGGAAAAAGGCCATCATCGCGGTAACAAAATCAGCATACGCTACTTTCCAACTGCTCCCACCATGTCCACCACCTTCATGTACTACCTTCTTAATCCTTTTGATTACTATTTTTTGCCCTTCCATTGCTTGATCATATCCTCCATCTCTTTAAAACTTGGACGTATTGCTACCGGAATCTCTCTGCGTGCCATTTCAATTACCAAGGTTGGTGTGCTATCAAAACGCTGAAGAGCTACTTTGATAACGTTGAAATAGATTTCCTGCTCTTTCGCGATGTGTTCAAGATTGCTCGCAATAGGACCAACAAAGCCGTAGCACGAGAGAACTCCCAAAAAGGTTCCCACGAGGGCAGCCCCGATGCTTTCGCCCAAAACTTCTGGGGGCTCACTGATTTTACCCATGGTGAGTACCACACCCAGAACCGCTGCAACAATTCCAAGACCTGGAAGAGAGTCAGCGACCTTTGCGATACTTTGTGATGAAACCATTGCTTCTTTCTTAGTTGATTCTATGTCAATTTCCAATAACTCTGATATCTCTTCAGATTGCATGCCCATAACCAGTGCCCTGAAATTGTCGCGAATAAATTCGGCAGTATGTCTATCAGAGACAGCCCCCTTATATCTATTAAATATCTCGCTTTTATCAAAATGCTCAATATCATTTTCAATGGCAATGATACCTTCTCTTCGGGCCTTAGAACATAACTCATACAGCAACATTAAAAGTTCCATGTAAGACTTTTTAGAGGTACTCTTATGGGTGAACACTTTAAGAGTATCCTTAACGGTTAAGGAGAGGACGTTTCCTGGCGACCCGATGATGAATCCACCTATTGCAGCACCATAAATAATTATAAACGCTGCAGGCTGCCAGAGAACAGAGAGGTTACCATGATCAAGTAGGTACCCTGCGATAACAGTTGCAAAAACAACAAAGATACCAGCAATTGCATTCATTATTTCTACGCTTCCCCATTACTACCTAGACTGATGGTAGCTTTACAATTCCAGACGCTTTCTTAAGATCTCGCGCTGACGTTGGAGAATATACTGACTCAGTACATTCTCGACTTCGCTCTCTAGCTCAAAGAAATCTATCGCAACTTCATGCTCCCCGCTTGAAGGTTCCGAAACTCGTAGAACTTCCCCATATACTACTATACCCATCGCGGGGTTAGTTGGCAAAAGAATCTTGATCTCGATCCACTCCCCGACCGCAAAGGTATCTTCGATGGTGAAACTGATCCCCCCCACGCTAATGGTTACGTATCTGTTGGTTGCGTTACACAGCCCCTCTCGGTCGATGGATAAGCTATCGAGAATTAAGTCTAATTTGCTGTTAATATCGCTTAGGAACTGCCACACTTTTGGATCAAATCTACTCTCAGCTTCATGGGGGACATCCCCTAAAGATAATCCTCTGAATCCAAGAATAATTTTTGACTTTATTGTTTTTTCGTTCTTGTCTACCCTTGTAACAATGATCGGTAAAATGTCATTTGCCCGATAGTTTTGACGTTTTTCCATAGGAAGATCAATCGCTACTGTTAGATAATTATTCTAGCCATGACGTGCTACACCATTTCACTTTGGTGCCGTTAAAGGTAGAAGGTATGATTTTTCTCATAAACAACTGGAGTCTAGTGATAATTCCTCTTTTAAAAGATAGAGTAATCCTATCCATCTCCCCATGGTTACCTAATAGTTTTCGATTTGAATACCATAGGTTTTTAAGGAGTGAAGCATAGAGCGAGGGATTATAGTAATAATGAACGGAATATAAAAAAAATACTTTAATAAATAATTAAATAAATAGCTGATTTATTCATAAATAGTGGTGGTGGTTGATAGTAGATAATGCCTGGGGTGATAGGTACAGGTGGCGTTCTCTCATTTGAGGGTGAAGGGGAAAGAGAGGGAGGGTACAACAAGAGTGGTGATGGAATGAATAGCCTCAGGATGCTTTCGTTTTTTCAAGGTATTCTTTTGGTCTAGGCAAATATCTTGACATTTCCGGGTAGATGTTCTAATCATTATACAGTTTAAACATCTCCGAACCATCTATCCTAAAGAACTATTTCCACGGGTAATGGTCGATAGGGTATAGCTTGAAAAGGCTTTGCCTCCCGTATTTGGAAAGGGACGTTAAGAGAACGAATTGTTTTTTTCCAACACCAAATACGGATGTTGGATTTTTGTTTTATTAGGAGTAGCGGATAGGGTGTTAATGAAATAATGAATAAGTTAATTGATCCTTACCAGCGCCATATTACTTACCTGAGAATATCCATTACTGACCGGTGTAACCTAAGGTGTACCTACTGCATGCCTCCTGAAGGTGTGTCTCAACTCATCCATGATGACATTCTGAGATATGAGGAGATTGTAAGAATAGCGAGGATTGCGGTAAGTGAAGGGATTACCAGGATTAGAATTACAGGTGGCGAACCACTGGTGAGGAAAGGTGTCGTTAATTTAGTCAGCTGGTTATCCCAGCTACAAGGGATAGAAGATCTTTCCATGACCACCAATGGGATACTTTTGTCTGAATTTGCCCGACCCTTAAAAGAGGCAGGTCTTAAGAGAGTAAACATCAGTATGGATTCCTTGCAGCCTGAGCTTTTCGGTGAGATTACCAGGGGAGGGGACCTCTCAAAAGTGTGGAAGGGTATTGTGGCTGCATCGGAGGCGGGATTGAAACCAGTTAAAATCAATGTGGTAGTTATCAAGGGGTTTAACGACGATGAGATTTTAGAGTTTGCAAAACTTACACTTAATGTTGACTTTCAAATCAGATTCATTGAATTTATGCCGGTGGGAACCCAGAATGGATGGCACCAGGAAAAGTATTTTAGCTGTACAGAGATTAGAAATGCAATTGAAAAGTATTACAGGCTTATGCCTCTGGTCATGCGAGACAACACCAACGGTCCTGCCGTCCTTTACCGGTTAGAGGGCGCACAAGGGTCAATCGGTTTTATAAATGCGATCAGTAACCACTTCTGCGCTACCTGCAATAGACTGAGACTCACTGCCGATGGAAAGTTGAGACCATGCCTTTTTTCTGATGCCGAGATTGATATAAAGATGGCACTGAGAAATGGTGAAAGCGATCAGAAGCTCAAGGAGCTCCTCCACTCTGCAATTTTTAATAAGCCAGAGGGACATACTATTGCTGAGCCAACGTTTAGAAAATGCGCACGTGAGATGATCAGTATTGGAGGATAAGGTGGGGATTGCTGATATGATCGGGGAGATGAAGGTAGTGACCGTTTCCGGTGCCCACAAGGGGGTGGGGAAAACCGCCCTCACCGAACTACTCCTTCAGAGGCTTCCCGGATTTGCCGCCATTAAAATTACCATTAATGATTTATATACCAGTGTCTCCGATGAAGAAAAGGAAATCATGGTTGACGGGAAAGATACTTTCAGAATGAAAAAAAGTGGTGCTCACAAGGTGGTGTGGGTGAAAACAACGGAGCACTCTCTCCCGGGGGCAATGGAAGAGGCACTGTCGATGATTGGTACTCCACGAGGGCTTCTTATTGAAGGGAACAGTATTTTAAACCATATCACCCCTACCGTAGCCTTTTTCGTCATAGATGATGCCACCGGCCAGATGAAGCCAAGCCGTATCAATGCTCTCAAGAAAGCAGATCTCTGCATCATTAATCAAAAGAATGGTGCTCCTGTGAAAGAAGAAGCCCTTGAGAACATAAGGTCTCTCAACCCGAAGCTACACTATTTTTCACTTGATCTCGCTTCTCCCCTTGCGAGTAAAAGTGAAGACGTGCACGCTCTTGAACACTACTTGAAAGAAATGCTTTCATAAGTATGCGCTCTCCTGAATCCTCACCACGGATCCCTCATTGATATGAAATCTCTCCGGAGCATCTTAGCTATTGACATCGGTGCGGGAACCCAAGATATCCTGCTCTATGACGCCACACGTAACCCAGAGAATTGCACTATCCTGATACTTCCCACACCTACCAGGTACTTTGCGCATGAAATTGAGAAATGTGTACAGGACCTCTTCATTGAGGGTAATGCCATTGGAGGTGGATCGATACCCGCACTTCTTAAAAAACATATTGAAAAAGGATATCGGGTGTACATGACTGAAGAATCTGCCTACACTGTGAGAAATAGTCTACAAGAAGTACAACAGAGCGGGATTAACCTGGTTAATGGCAGGGAGGCAATCAGTAATTTTAAGGGAGTCACCCTGAGGTTTCAGGAAATAGATCTCAGGTTATTAAAGGACTTTTTAAAACGCTGTGGGGAAGAGTTAGCTCCCGATCTGGTAGCAATTGCGGTGCAGGACCATGGCGTTCCTCTGGAAGGGATGTCCAATCGTGAATGGAGATTCAGGATCATAGAGCAAAGATTAAAGGAAGATAGTAGACCGGAGAGTTTTATCTATTCACCAGGTGAAATTCCTGACTGCTTTAAAAGGATGCGGGCAGTAGCGAGTGCTGCAAAAAATCAGATGAACGCTGAGGTGGTGGTGATGGACACCGCACTTGCCGCAATTCTTGGGTGTAGGGAGGAATCCACTGCACCATTTTTTGTCAATGTGGGAAACAACCACACTCTGGTTGCAGTAATTAAAGAGGGAAGGATTGAAGGCTTAATGGAGCATCACACCGGCATGTTGGGTAAAGAGAAGCTTGAAAGTCTGATCGTGAGATTTATACAGGGGGCGGTAACTTCAAAGGAAATCTTAAATGATGGTGGTCATGGAGCGATTATTCTTAAGCCACCTACATCAAAGGCAGGTGAAATTATCGTCACGGGTCCCCGAAGGGAGATGTTAAGGGGCAGCAGGTTGAATGTTTGTTTTGCTGCCCCCTATGGGAATATGATGCTCACAGGACCATTCGGTTTGGTAAGAGGTGCTCACCTTAAATACGGTATACACAGGGTGTAGGAGTAACAATTATTTTACAGTGCCCTTTACCTCTACTTTAACCTTTGGGTTCTTCTTATAGTTGGTCTGAATTTCTATATTCTCGTTAATAGTAGAGCCTTCCTTAAGCTTATCCTTATCTAAAGAAACAGTAATGGTAAATCTTTTCCCTTCTTCCTTTGTCTCCACCTTCGTCTGAATGAGATTACTACTTGATGTTACCTTTTTTATTTTGATGGGATCACCTTTTTCCTTAGTCACGGTAACGTATTTAGTAAGGGTGAGCGGAGGTGCTTTCTCTTCTTTAGATGTGAGATTGATATTTCCAAAGTAGATGGCGGTGGGTGAGACTACCAGTTCACCCCTTAAATTGATGCTCAC
>CAYYOQ010000160.1:0-5717 GCA_964473235.1 uncultured Thermodesulfobacteriota bacterium
TAGTCTCGTAAAAAGTCAAATTTCCCCTCCCCTGACGGGAGGGGATTAAAGGGAGGGGAAGCGTCTTTGACTTTTTTTACAAGGTCGTCACTTTTTATCCCCCGCAGCAATAGGAAGCTTAATAGTGATGGTGGTTTTATCTGGAGAAGAAGCAGTCTCCATCATTCCTAAGTTCTTATCTACAATCTCGCGAGCCAAAAAGAGTTCAATACTGTAGTGACTTTCCACCGTTTTGCCTGCCGTATCGCCGGGGTAAGAAAAGTTCAACTCTACCGCATGGCCATTTGGTAACTGCTCAAGCGGTAGCCGTTCCTTCTCTTCAGGTGTTACATTGATAGTTGTACTAGAAAGGGAGATCTCACTTCCCTCGGGGACCGCATAGTAAATAGTAGATAAAATATTATCGAACACATAGTGCAACTGCTCCTCGTCAGTTAAAATAGGCGGGAGATTCTCCTTGAGTTCTTTTTTGAACACAACCCGTTTCTTTTTAAAGGCATCTCTAGTGCGTGCCAGAGACTTTTCTAGGATGCTATCAAGGTTCACCGGGGTGAGGGCGGGATGGGAAAACCGTGCAGAACTAAGGATCTTCTCAACAAGCCGGTCTATGCGATCTACATTCTCACCTGTAATCTGGTAGAACTTCTCCCGAAACTCTTGATCGTCAAACCTTTCTGCAAGAAGCTGGCTAAAGGTCTTAATGGCAACCAGAGGATTCTTTATCTCATGGGCAAGTTCTTTCACCAGCTCTCCAAAAACTGTCTCCCCTCTCTCAGGGCGGACTTCCCTTGCAATTGTGTGCTTGGCCTCAGGTCTGACCACTTCCACCACGGGCCTCCTCTCCGGAATCTTCTTCTCCTCCTCCCCCTCGTGAGCGGTAGCCAACTCCTCCACACCGAATCGTAAATCTTCGTGAGTAAGCTTCTCGTGGGATGAAAAGATAAGGCTCCTCAAGAGCACGCTCTCGAGTTCCCTCACATTGCCTGGCCAAAGGTAATTTTTAAGTGTCTCCAGGGTATCAGGCGCTATTTCCTTTGCCTTAAAGGTAAACCGTTGTGCTGAGGCTTCTAATATCTGTTGCGCTAGTGCGGGCACCTCTTCCCTCCGCTCCCTCAAGGGAGGAAGATACACACCCATCACATTTAATTTATAGAAGAGCTCTTCCTTCAACTGCTCAGCATACACCAGCTCCCGTAAGTCCTGGGAGGAAGAGACAACCACTCGGAAGGTGATGGCGACTTCCCTCCCGTCAGGGGTAACGATTGATCCCTCACTCAGCATCTCTAACAGTCGCTCCTGCACCTCCCATCTCAAATTTCCAATTTCTTCTATGTAGAGGGTACCCACGTTTTTCGGCCGAAAGAGCCCTTGCTCTTTAAGCAGAAAGGAGTGCATAAAAGTTTCTTCCATCAGTGTCGCTGCATTCAGCTTGAGGAAAGGCCTTTCCAGGTGAGGCCCTCTGAAGTGGAGCCACTTTGCGGCAATCTCTCTCCCCGTTCCTCTCTCACCCTGGAGAAGTACAGGAATGAGTGAGGCATTCTTCGTTTTAATCGTGACCTCCGAGAGTGTATAGCGAACCGAGGGAGGGAAATAAATCTTTTGTTGTTGAAAGATGTGCCTCATTTTAAGGGGAGACCGGACATAGGGCGAGAGGGATGTTTTCCTCTGGAGCTGCTTTACCTTCTCTCTCAGCTCAAACACATTAAAGGGTTTTACCACCAGCTCAGTGATATAGGGTAATGAGAGACCTTCAATGGCGTCCCTCTGGGCGTGATCTACCAGTGCAATGAGCGGAAGTGCAGGGTTAAACGCAGCAATGTCCCTCACCAAATCAATCTCCTGACTTACCCTGCCGCTTATCCCGATGGTGACCAGATCAAAGGTTTCCGCACTCAATCGGGAGAGGACATCCTGCCAGGGGTCTGCCGTTTCTACCTGGAAGGTATCCTGAAAAATAATACGAATTGATTCCCTCACGCTTAGGGAATCATCAATAACTAACATTCTTTTCATTTATAGCCCCTCCATTGTTTCCCCTCCTGGTTGAGCAGGGGGTTTACCGGAAGATTTATGTAAAAAGTAGCCCCTTGATTCTCCTCACTCTCAACCTCAATGGTGCCATGGTGTTCCTCAATAATTTGGTGTGAAATAGCAAGCCCCAATCCACTTCCCTGGCGCTTGGTAGTGTAGAAGGGGGTAAATATTTTGTCCACATCTTCCTTAGGGACACCTTTGCCATTATCGCGCACCATAATCTGCACCTGGTCCTGATACCCATTTTTCTCAAGCAGTCTGGTCCCCACGGTAATGGTACTATTTTCAGGAGCCGCATCAATCGCATTCAAGAGAACGTTGAATAACACCTGCTTAATTTGTTCCTTATCAAACAACACCGGAGGCAGTGAGGGTTGGTACTCTTTGACAATCTGTAAATTCTTTTTATGTGAGGCGGTAGCAATCAGAAGTAACATCCTCTCCACAACTTGATTGAGATCTTCCCTGTTCAGGTTAGGCTGAGAAGGTCGGGCAAACTCTAGCAGCTCATTGACCAGCGAAGAGATGCGATCAACCTCACCTGCGGTCACATTCAAAAAGTGATTACGAAACTCTTCATCATCTAGCCTCTCGGGCAGTAGCTGGGTAAAGGTCTTAATTGCTACCAGGGGGTTTCTGATTTCATGAGCGAGCCCCGCGGTGAGTGTTCCCAAAGAGGCAAGCCGGTCTGCCCTCTGCATCTGCACCCTCGCTCTGGAAATATCTTCATACAGTTTAGCATTTTCAATGGCAATGGAAGCCTGGTTGGACAGGGTGGTGAGCAGTTGTAAATCTTCATGGGTATACATATCTCCCTTCCCCTTCATGCCCATATTAATAATTCCTATCAACTTCTGCTTGGTGATGAGGGGAATACAGATTTCCGATTCCATCTGACCCATTCTCTCTGCCATACTCATGGTTTCCGTATTAGTAGTATACCTTTCCAATTCCTCCCTGATGAAGATCTCATTGTGCCTCTCAATCCATTTAAAAAATGGATCATCTCTATGATAGTGCGCCACTACCTTATCCTGGTCGAGACCCATGGATTCAAAGCGTTTATAGAAGCCCTCTTCCTCATCAATGATATAAATGGAAGCTTTTTCAACCACCATCGCTTCGGTAGTGGTGTTGATGATTTTTGAGCAAAGGTCATGAGTATTCAAGATGGAAACCATTGCCCTACTCAAATCGCTAATGGTTTTCCTGTAATCATATTTATTTTTAAATATGAACTGCTCAACCGTTTTTTCAGCCTGAACCTTTACTTTGGGAAAAAAGTAAGCAGCGATGATAATGATGAGTAAGATAGCAGTGGTAAAAGGATAATTAATTGTTTCAAAAGTAACCTTTTGACCATAAATGACTAGAAAGAAGAGCGGGATTAAAAGTAAAAAAGAGGCATAGGCATACGCCACCCCTTTTTTGACCACGAAGGTGATATCCATCAAGCGGTGCTTAACTATGGCGTAGGTAATAACAGCAGCATAAATTGAAACGAAATACATAGCAATAGGTGGGATATTTAATCCCATAACAGGAAGCATACTACTAAAACCACCAATAAAGCCAATTAACGAGGCTAAAAGGAGATAAGCTAATTGATTCCGCCTTAAGCCTTTAGATTTTTTGAATTGATTGATTAACAAGCCATGAGAATAAAGTATAACAACTGCAAAATATAAAGCAAATACAGGGTATATGGGGCCTCCAACAGTATAAAATCTGATATTCAATTTTGGCACAACATCTTTAACTAAGAAATCTGTTAAATTAACAACCAATAACATAAAACTAAAGATATAAAAGAACGTCAATGTTGACTTTTTTCTTGAATAATTCAAAATCTCATAAACAAAATTAAGAAATAAAACAGGAATTAGTATTGCACCAAAGTGATCAAAACGTGCCCAAAAAAGTCCCAATGTTTTATCTGGTGCTGTTATAGATTTAACAATACCAAAACTCCAAACTGCAATGCATAGGTTTAATAAAAACCATACTCTATTAGTCGCAATCTTTTTTCCTTTTAAATATACAAAAATACCTAAAATGATACTTGTAATTGTTGTAAACAAGCCAGATACGATATAACCTTGCATTGAACTATCTCGAATGTTTTTTTAAAGGCAATATTGCATTTACTTCTTTTTTGTATTGCAAATATGCTGAACCAAATTCTTTCATCATTGATATTTCTTCTTGATACATTCTAATTAATAATATAGGAAGATAAAGAAACACTGCTAGCACGAGGGCGTAATATGAATTTGATATAATTGTAAAACTCAAGAGTTCCAGCATTACCCCTAAATAAATTGGGTGTCTTATAAATCGATAAGGACCTTTTATTATTAATGGTTGTTCTTTCCTTATTTCTATATGAGGGCTGTAATATTCACCTAATGTTCTAAATGCCCATGATCTTAAAAGAAACGCATTTATATATAAAAAAATCCCAAAAGATGTAATGACGAGATTTATTCTACTTCTTATTATTAAAATGTCTAATACAGCTACAGAACAAACGAATACATAGACCAATGTTAATATAGGCAAACTTATTTTTTCTTTTATTTCGCCTCTTATCTTACTAGGATTTAAAAAAGTTTCCCTTATACGCCGTATCGCAAACAAAATTGTAAATACTAAAAATATAATGACGCAAGTGTTATTTATATCCATTTATAGTATATTTGCTCTAGATCGATACCATAAAACAGTCTTTTTAATACCATCAATAAGTTTCACTTTAGGAATGAATCCCAATTCCTTCTTAGTAAACGTCATATCATAATTCCAATTATTTATAACTTCCTTCCATGTATCCACCGTAATTAATGGGGTAAAATTTAATAATGTGCTTAAGCCTTGAGAAAGTATAGCAATATACTTTGCTAATAGAATAGGAACATGAATTTTTGATAGCTTTACCCCTTCCTCTACCGCAATCATCTTTACTAAATCATATAATGTAAGTACTTCTGCATCTGCAAAGCAATATATTTTAACCTCGAAATTTTCCTTTTTCGCATCAAGCAACAAAATTCCATGAATTAGATTATCTATATAACACGTATTAATTATATTTCTACCATCACCAATGAAAAAAAAATTTCTTCTTCTTATCATTTGAAATAATCTTGATGATCGACAATTTTGAGCACCAGGTCCATATACCATAGGTGGACGTATTATGATCGAAGATAACTTATATTTATATGAAAACTCTTTGATCAGTCTCTCAGTGCTATATTTGCTTCTTCCGTATGCCGTGATTGGTCTACAATGGCTAACTTCATTCAGTAATGTTTTGCCATTCATGTTAGGTCCAACTGCGGCAATACTACTAAAATAAATAAATTTTTTAATATTATTCAAAACAGACACTTCAAGAAGGTTTTTTGTACCAGTAACATTTATATCAAAGAAATCTTGATCATTATGAGCAAAAACTTTCCCTGCTAAATGATAAATTATATCAACACCAATAAATGCTTCCTTTAGTGATGCTTTATTTAATAAATCACCATAGACAAGTTCCACTCCCAATTGTTTACAATGTCCTATTTTACTATCTTTTCTTACTAAGCATCTAATGTCTTTACCATCTTTTTTAAAAGCTTCTACTAAATGATTTCCAATAAACCCTGTTGCCCCAGTCAGTAACACTTTCATTT
>CAYYOQ010000161.1:0-5705 GCA_964473235.1 uncultured Thermodesulfobacteriota bacterium
TCATTTTATTGATATGATGTACCTATTTTCAACCACTATCTCCTTCACCAAATGATAAAAAATTCAAAAAAATCTAATTACTATAGCAATGGGGGTACAACGTACCAGAAGGATATCGCACTCATCTTCTTATCTGCGTTTCTTCTCGTCATTAGTTTTCCCAAGTTCGATCTCTCCATAGTATCCTGGATTGCCCTAATCCCCCTCCTCTATGTAATACAAGGCAAAAGTGTGTATCGTACCTTCCTTATTGGATGGCTTTGTGGAGTTATTTTCTACATGGGTCTTATCTACTGGATTGTAGTGGTAACTACTACCTATGGTAAACTGAGTTATCCCCTAGGGATTTTAGCTATGTTACTCCTGGTAAGCTATCTCAGCCTCTATTTCGGTTGTGCCCTTGCAGGTGCCCAGTTCATCGAAAAGAAGACTTCTCTTAAGGTATCAATGTGCCTCCCCTTCATTTGGGTCACTATGGAGTATCTCCGCTCATTTCTGCTCACGGGGTTTCCCTGGGAAAATCTAGGATATTCCCAGTACCGTTCACTTTTACTCATTCAGTGCGCAGATATCACCGGGGTATACGGAATAACCTTCCTTATTGTGTATATAAATACCACTCTCTACTTATTACTCAGAGGGATAACCACTAAAATTATTCCCTACAAGGAAATCACCTTTGCCCTCTTCTTGTTAATCGCCACTATTCTCTATGGGAAAGTGCGTCTTACAGAAATGAAAAAACTGACTGACGCATCAACCGCCATCAAAGTAGGACTGGTACAGGCAAATATCGATCAAGATATCAAGTGGGACCCCGCATTCAGAAAACACGCTATGGAAGTACACCAGGCACTCACCCTCAAGGCCCGTGAGGAAAACGCCAGGCTGGTTATCTGGTCAGAGGCATCGACTCCATTTTACTTTCAATCTGAGCCAGACTACCAGCGTCTGATCTTTTCCATCATCGGTGAGAGCAACACCTATCTCTTGCTGGGAAGCCCGGTGTATGATCAGCGAGATGGCAGATGGTACAATTTCAACAGTGCCTTCCTGCTCTCGCCTCATAGTAAAATGGTAGGAAGGTATGATAAAATTCATCTTGTTCCCTATGGCGAATATGTTCCTCTTAAAAGGTTCTTCCCCTTTATCGATAAAATGGTGGAGGGGATAGGTGATTTTCACTCCGGCGAAGCAATCACCCTCCTCAACCTGCCAGAGGTTTCCTGTGGTGTTCTCATCTGCTATGAAATTATTTTCCCGGATCTCACCAGAAGGTTTGTGAAGCAGGGGGCACATTTTCTTACTAATATCACCAATGATGCCTGGTTTGGAAACACCAGCGCCCCCTACCAGCACCTCTCCATGGTGGTTTTCAGAGCCATTGAGAATCGTCGCTCTATCGCTAGGGCAGCCAATACTGGCATTAGTGCGCTCGTCGATGCAACAGGTGAGATAAAAACCTCAAGCACCCTCCTTACTGAAACGCTCATAACTGGTACAATAACTATACTACACCTTTCAACATTTTATACTACCTATGGGGATGTATTTGCCTATTTTTCTACACTTTTTTCTGCTATAGTGTTCTTGAGTGCCCTCATCAGAAAGAGTAACCATGAGCAAGGGAGAAACCTATGACCTTCAATGAATTGGAGACCTATTTAAAAGAAGCAGGAGAAAGAATCAGTAACTTAAGAGGCTATCTTTGAGATAGATGAGAAAGAGCATCGCCTTAAAGAAATAGAAAAGAAAACCGAGCACCCTGAGTTCTGGACAAACAATCTTGAAGCTCGCCGGCTTTCAAAAGAAAGGAAAGTGACCAGTGAGGTTGTTGAAAGCTGGAATCACCTGCGACATCAATATGATGAGCACAGAGAGCTTCTGGAACTCGCAAAAGAAGAAGATGATAGTGAAGTACGCAACGAGATTGAGCACCATCTCACCACTATCATCAAGGAAGTGGAAGATATCGAATTCCGCCACATGTTAAATGGAGACAATGATATCAACAATGCCTTCGTGAGTATCAATGCCGGTGCCGGTGGAACAGAAGCCCAGGATTGGGCGGAAATGCTGCTCAGGATGTATCTGCGGTGGACTGAGAAACAAAACTACAAAGCTGAAATCATTGAAATACTCACCGGTGATGAAGCGGGTATTAAAAACGTTACCTTCTCCGTGGTAGGTGACTACAGCTACGGGTATCTTAAGGCAGAAGTAGGTATTCACCGCTTGGTGCGGATCTCTCCCTATGACGCAGGGAAGCGTCGTCATACCTCATTCGCCTCGGTATTTGTCTATCCAGACATTGAGGATGAAATCGTCGTTGAGATCGATGAGTCTGAGCTACGGATTGACACCTTCAGAGCAAGTGGTGCGGGAGGTCAACACGTAAATAAAACAGACTCTGCGGTAAGAATCACTCATCTCCCCACCGGTATCGTAGTCCAGTGCCAGAACGAGCGTTCTCAACATAAAAACAAAGCAATGGCGATGAAGGTATTGAAGGCGCGGATCTACGAACGCCAGCTCCAGGAGCAGGAAAAAAAGATGGCAGAGTTCCACAGCACTAAGAAACAGATAGCCTGGGGAAGTCAGATACGTTCTTATGTCCTGCAGCCCTACCAAATGGTCAAAGACCATCGGACTAATAAGGAAACAGGAAATGTTGAGTCGGTGCTCGATGGCAATATCGATGATTTCATCAAGGAGTATCTGATAAGCAGTAAGAGTTGATCGGATGCTCTACACCTGTACCGTGCACCCTCATCCTACACTTAAGGAGACACCTCTTGAATGATTGATCGTGTCGCACGCTTCGCACCTGCGTTCATTCACCAGTACTTTTGGTCTCTCTTATGCTTCTTCTTGTCAAAAAAAAATCCACGTCTCACACACAAACTGAGAGAGATTGAGGGAAAAACATTCCTCTTTGATATTACTGGAGTTACCTATCACTATGCCTTTACCGTAAGAGAAGGTATGCTTAAGCCGCAACCAGCAGTGAACGGTAGTAAACCTGATGTTATCTTAAGAGCTAAACCTTCACTCTTCCTCAATCTCATTGCAAATCGCATCGATTTTGATCAGGCCTTCTTTAGCAGAAAATTAAAAATAGAAAGAGATTTAGAAACTGCGCTCTACCTCAAAAACGTGCTCTAGTGATAAATGTATCTCAATTCATTTATGATGGTCTCGTAAAAAGCTAACTTATACTTCGTAATTATTAATTATGAACATCTATCTCCTCATCATTCTCGCTATTATAATCGTTGACTACCTTCTCGACACTATAATAGATATCTTAAATTTAAAGCATGTCAAAATTGATCTACCTGAAGAATTCCAAGGGCACTATGATACTGAAAGATACAAAAAGGCACAGCACTACCTCAAGGAAACTACCCGCTTTGGAATACTCACCGATACCATTATCACCCCCCTTACCATAGCGTTCATCCTCATTGGTGGATTTAACTACGTGGATCTAATTGCCCGCAGCTTTCAATGGAGCTCCATCCCCACAGGGCTCATTTTTGCTGGTATTCTTCTCGCGGCATCCCAGCTACTTTCCATCCCTTTCTCTACCTACAGTACCTTTGTCATTGAAGAAAAATACGGTTTCAATCGAACTACCGTAAAAACCTTTGTGCTCGATATTCTCAAAAGCTGGCTTCTCACGGTGGTTATTGGCGGGAGTCTCTTTTTCCTGATCCTCTGGTTTTTCGAGAAGGCAGGCCCCTGGGCATGGGCATACTGCTGGGTGGTGGTAGTGGTATTTCAAATAGTGATCACCTTCGTTGCCCCAGTGATACTCTTACCACTGTTTAACAAGTTCTTCCCCTTGAAAGAGGGTGAGCTCAAATCAGCTATTGAGAACTATGCCCAATCCCAGCGCTTCAAAATGAAAGGTGTCTTTACCATGGATGCTTCACGGCGTTCCACCAAATCAAACGCCTTCTTCATTGGCTTTGGAAAATTCCGCAGGATTGTTCTCTTCGACACCCTTATTAACAAACATACCGTTGATGAACTCGTCTCTATCCTTGCCCATGAAATGGGGCACTATAAGAAAAAACATATTTTAAAATCCATGCTCATGAGTATTACCACCACCGGCATAATGTTTTTTATTCTTTCCCTGTTCATCAAAAATGAAGGACTATTTTCAGCATTTAAAATGGGTCATACCTCCATTTATGCGAGTCTTTTTTTCTTTGCCTTTCTCTATACTCCCCTCAGCACCATCATCTCTGTCTTTAGTAAGATTCTCTCCAGAAGATATGAATATGAAGCCGATGCGTATGCAGTGGCCACCTATGGTAAGTCAGCATCCATGATTTCAGCGTTAAAAAAGCTCACGGTCGATAACCTCTCCAACCTCACCCCCCACCCGCTCAAGGTGTTTTTAGACTACAGCCACCCACCCGTTTTGGAGAGAATCCACATACTACGAAGAATGAGCTAAAAGTGTGTGCACGGTTATCTGCTACTCACAGAGAGGAAATGAGATAATGGGGATAATTAAAGGAGTTATTTTCGATCTCGATGGCACCTTGATTGATTCGCTTTACGCCTACCAGCTGGCTTTTAACCATGCAGCCACCCGTTATAACCTTACTACAGTTGACATAAAAGAATTGTCTGATTTTTTAAACCAGTTTATGTCCTTAGAGCAATTACTTGCCATGCTCTACCCCTCGCTCCTGCCCGAGCACATCAAAGAATTCATGAGCGAGATGAGAAATGAGTTTATTGCCCTCTCAAAACACCACATCCCCTTGAAGCCACATGTGAGACAAGTGCTACTCACTTTAAAAGACAGAGGAATGAAGATTGGAGTCGCTACCGGTAGGATGTCCAAAGGAGATGGGAAGTGGAGAGAGTTAAAAAACCTGGAGATTGACAACCTCTTTGATGCAGTGGTTACCGCTGGTGAAACAAAGCCCAAACCAGATCCCGCCTCTCTTATAAAGTGTGTAGAAGAACTAGGGCTCTCTCTTGCTGACTGTGTGTTTGTAGGTGATTCCAAGGCCGACGTCATCGCCGGCAGAAGTGCGGGAGTAAAGGTAATCGCCCTCTCCTCCGGAGTTGCCAGTAGAGAAGAGTTGATGCAGGAGATGCCTGAGGTAATTATCGACAACCTTGCCCAGCTCACCGCTGAAATAGAACATATCTCAAAGAGGTAATTGTTACCATTCAGAATACTGTGTTCGCACTATACAAATTTCTAAAACTACTACTTTCGATTAAATGGGTATTGATTTGAACCTCAAATCCCAAGCACCAAATCACAAACAAATTCAAAATCATAATTTCCAAAATCCAAAAGGTGTTTCGGCTATTTCTCCTTTAGGTCATGGGTGCTTTTTTGGAACTTTGATATTGGAATTTATGACTTAAAAGCTATAAAGACTTTACTATCAATACTTCTAAAAACTAGCCAAACATATTTGAAATTTTTAAGACCCTTTATGAGCGACATGGGAGATTTTTCTGAGGCACAACACAAAAGTGCCTAAGCATCTGTAGAACGGCAGGTGCCTTACGAATTATGACTTCGGCGAGCTCAGCCGAGCCGCAGTGCCAGACCCCATTCCATCCCCCTTTGTCGAAGGCTCTGGAAACTGCCTGTCTTCTTGATAATACGTAAGTTACGGGGTCGTGACCAAAGCCAATGAATATATTGTTGGGCTCAGAAA
>CAYYOQ010000162.1:0-5670 GCA_964473235.1 uncultured Thermodesulfobacteriota bacterium
CTCTCTATAACCTTGTAGTTTATTACATCCTCCCTTTTCCGTCATCAATTAAAAAGAACTAGAATAATACCTATTTGATAAACTGCATACACAACTGAAGCAAAAGAAAGGTGAATCTGCGAAATGAACAAAGCAAAAGGAGGTGGTGATAAGCCTGCCCGAAGCTGACGCTCGCGTCGGCCAGGGTGTCACTCAATCTTAAACAGAAAGGAGGTGAAACGATATGGCAATATTTCAACGCGGTGATATATGGTATGTTGATCTGGCTAGGTTTTAGTCTTCTTCATTGGTTTCAATGCCTTTAATTGCCCTTATCACTTCTTCAACATCTGCGTTTTCCTTTTCTCCCTTGTAGTATAAGATCAAAGGGATTATTTTTCCAAAGGCCTTCCCGGCTGTCTTTTCTTCTTTTAAATATATGCACCTCAAACCCTTTCTTTCCCCTATGTTTGCTCTTTTAATGGGCCATCTGATTTTAAATACCCTTCCCTCAAAACGTGGTATAGGGATGCCACTTTTTTTCCCGTTACCCAAAGAGGTAAATAATTCTTCAATATCAGCCTTTATTTGATGGAATTTCTTTTTTAGGTATTTAAGATTCTTGATGAAGATAGGACACGAGAGGGAGATCTCGTATTTTTTCATAACCTCTCTAACTCATCTCTCCAATCTCGTGTAGATGATGTTTTGCCTAGATTGGATATCAAGGCATTTATGGCTTCATAGGATTCTTGATTGCGGGAAATATTAAATGCCTCTAGGTGTTCGTCAATCAGTGAGACAGTTTCTAGGGTTTTATTAAATAACGATTCATAAAACAAAAATGTATTGCCTTGTTTCTTATATTGAGTTAAATCACTTATTAAATTATTAAAATTTGATTTTAATTTTATTAAACATTCATATATTTCTTCAAGCTCTTCACGGGTTTTGATTAGAACCTCAGGGTTGGTTCTTAAAAGAGCATTTGCAACCTGATTAGTCTGAAACAATAGATATGGAACAACAATATGGGCTCTACCCTTATCTAAACAGAGCCTAGCCTTTTTTGCTAAATGAGTAGACCTATCGCATTCACAGTCAAACTCATCAAAAGTTATAGCAGAAGCCATGCCCTTCCCCCTTCGCAAAAATCTGTTTAAGTTAGTACTATACATATCTTAAAGCACAGGCTAAGGTTATTGTCAACACTTAAGTATGTTTCGGTATATTTTATTATAATCTTTAGCATATAATAATAAACGTAGCAAATCTGTTATTATATCAACTCACCCCTTAAATATTAATAAAGAAGGTTGGAAATACGGTTGGAATTTTAGAGGGGCAAATTTAAAGGGGCTGCGAAAAACTCGCAACCCTTTGTTTTTATTGGCGTCCCCAAGGGGATTCGAACCCCTGTTGCCGGCGTGAAAGGCCGGTGTCCTAGACCGGACTAGACGATGGGGACGCAATGAAGGAGGTATTTTTTATCATATCTGACCGGTATTGGCAAGCACTATCTTAAAATGTGTGCACGCTGACAAGGCATTGGGATTATTAACACGTGACTCGCAACTATCCTCCTTTCGTTGCCTATCACTCGTGACTCTTTTTTTGACTCTCTGGTTTCAAATAGAGGGCGCTCAAGGGTGGAATGGTGAGTCGAAGGGAGTAGGGGAAAAAGGAAAAAGGTACCGGTTCAGCCTTTACTCCCCCTCCGTTACCGAGATTACTCCCTCCATAAAAGGATGAATCGCTGTTGAGGATTTCTTGATAAAAGGCTTCCTGTGGAACCCCCACCCGGTAGTGGTTGCGTGGAATGGGGGTAAAATTAAATACACACACCAGGTGATCATGGGAATCGTTACCGCGCCGGATAAAAGAAACCACGCTGCTTTCCCAATCATGAAAGTCAATCCACTGAAAACCTAGATACTCATGGTCAATTTCCCATAGGGCAGGCGCTTCTTTGTAAATTTTATGGAGGTCTTTCACATAGTCGTGAAGCTTCTTGTGCATGGCGTATGTCAGCAAGTGCCAATCCAGACTCTCCATCTGGTTCCACTCTTTCCACTGTCCAAATTCTCCACCCATGAAGAGATGTTTCTTACCCGGCTGGGCAAACATGTACCCATACAGGGCTCTTAAATTAGCAAACTTTTTCCACTCATCCCCGGGCATCTTGTCCAGCAGCGACCTCTTGCCATACACCACCTCATCATGGGAGAGGGCTAAAATAAAATTTTCATTAAAGGCGTAGAGCATGGCAAAGGTGAGCAAGTCATGTTTATACTTTCTGTAAATCGGATCTGAGGAAAAATAGTCTAACATGTCATGCATCCACCCCATGTTCCACTTGAAGTCAAAACCCAGTCCTCCCAGATAGGTAGGTCGCGACACGCCGGTCCAGGCGGTTGATTCTTCAGCGATCATCATGATCCCGGGATAACGGGCATGGGTAACCACATTCAATTCCTTAAGAAAATCGATCGCCTCAAGATTTTCCCTTCCCCCGTATTTATTGGGTATCCACTCCCCGTCTTTCCTGTTATAGTCAAGATAGATCATGGATGCCACCGCATCTACCCGGATCCCATCTATATGGTACTTCTCCAGCCAGAAGAGGGCATTGGAGGTAAGGAAACTTCTCACCTCAGTGCGACCGTAATTGAATACTAACGTCCCCCACTCCTTATGCTCACCCTGCCGGGAATCGAGGTGTTCATAGAGGCAGGTTCCATCAAAATGCGCTAAACTGAAATCATCCTTGGGAAAGTGGGAGGGCACCCAATCAACAATTACCCCAATCCCATGTTGATGGCAATAATCAACAAAATACATAAAGTCCTGAGGTGATCCATGGCGACTGGTAGGGGCATAGTAACCGGTCACCTGGTATCCCCACGAGGCATCAAAGGGATGCTCCGCCACAGGCAGCAATTCTATGTGGGTATATCCTATCTCTTTAACATAGGTCACCAGTCTCTCTGCCACCTCACGATAGGTGAGCCACCGATTGCCCTCTTCCGGCATCCTCATCCAGGAACCAAGATGCACCTCATAGATGGAGATGGGGTGGTCAAAGGGAATCCAACGGGCACGTTTCTCCAGCCACTCCTGGTCATGCCACTCATACTGATCAATGTCCCAGACCACCGAGGCAGTTCGTGGACGATATTCCATGGCAAAGGCAAAGGGGTCTGTTTTCTGAATCCTCTGACCAAAATATCCGTGAACCATGTATTTATAAAGAGTCCCCTGGGGAAGTTCAGGTATGAAAATCTCCCAGATACCAGCAGATCCTATTCGCCTCATGGGATGTGCTCGATAATCCCACCGATTAAAATCACCCACTAAACTCACCTGCCGAGCATTAGGAGCCCATAGGGTAAACCCAACCCCCTCAACCTCTCCGGAACGCCTCCGATGAGCTCCAAATTTCTGGTACGCGTGATACTCTACTCCTCTCCTCCACTCTTCAAAATCGGCCTCACCCACCGTTGGTAAATAGCGGTAAGGATCATCCTGCACACGCACTTCATGATTGATATCAAGTTCCAGCCGGTAGGGGAAAAATTCAGAGCATTCTCTTAAAATCACTTCAAAGAAGCCATCGGTATGAACTTGCGTCATAGGAAATTGGGCACCCGCTTCAGATGCCATAATAACTTTAGCCGCCTTAGCACCCGGTATGAATGTACGAACAACAATCGCATCCTCCCCATCCACTCGTACCTTGTGATTCCCCAGGATTGAATGAGGCGATGAGTGCTCACCCCTTATAATCAGCTTGATATCCTCTGTTGACACAAGTGCGTTCATAAGATGATTTTCTTTAAAAACTCCATTCTAACGTTGTCGGTGATCAAGGTTTATTCCTCATCCCCTACTTCCTCTTTTTCTCCTGCAGCTTCTTCTCCCCTTTCACGATAAACTTTTTTTTCATCGCTTCCTGCTTTTCTCCCACCTTCTTCTTTTCCCTTGTAGCTTTCCCTCTCCTCTCGTTCCGTTTCTTTAATCTTCTCTCCCTCTTCCACCCCTTCTCCTTCAGTTATTCCCTCTTCCTCTTCCGCTACTTCCCCGGTTTCTTCACGGTCGCCATTGTCTTCTTCAAGTGACGTTGGCTTCTCCTCCTCTTCCGCTTCACCCTTGTCTCCTTTCTTCCCCACCTCTTCCTCCCCAGTCACCTGCTTTTTATCCTCTGTCCCTGGCGCTCTTGTAGCACTTTTCCCCTCATCGATCGCTGTCTCATCTCCCTCACCTTCCCCAGCTACCTTTTCTTTACCTATTTCTTTTCCTTCTGCAGGTGGTGTGGGGGCTTCTTGTACTAGCGCAGCACCCTTTTCCTCTTTTGGTACTTCTTCTTTTTTAGCTTCAATTTCTTTGGGAGCTGACAGGGTCTCCTCTTTCCCTTTATCCTTTTTTACCTCTTGAGGAACCTTTTCCTTCTTCTTGGGAATATCACGCTGAGGGAGCATCTTGCTCTCCCCTCGAGAATTTTTTCCTTCTGGTAGTGGAACTTTCTTTTCTACCTCTGCCTGAGGTGGTATCGTTTCCTCGACAACGGGTTCCTCTGGTGGTGGGGCTATGGATAGCGGACTTCTGCGAACCTGAGCCTTTTCAGTCTTGGGTAAATTAAAAAATCTTTCCTTAATTTTTCCCTTTTCTTTCTCAATATATTTTATCGTAAAAGTGCTCACTCCCAGAAAAGCACAAATCACCAGGAGTATCAATAATCTCTTGTCCATTCACACCTCTCGCTCTCATGCTTTAATTCTTTGATTATACCAGCTTAATAAACAAAAATCGAGTTTAATTCATAAGAGAAAAGTCTTCCTAAAAAATCCAAGATACAATTTTGACGACTTTGTAAAAATTCCTTGACATTATTTATAAGTATGATTTAAATAAACCAAATTTACTTTCACAGGTTATCTTTAAAAGGTAATCTCTCATCAAACCTAAGATAAGGAGTGTACCCATGCTTAAAGGCCTACGCAACTTTTTCAAACCCATGATGCGGACTATCTGGATTGCCCTCGCGGGTCAGGGTTTCTTTATTATATCAGCGATCATCATGTCCCCGCTCCGGATGTGGGAAAATCCAGTTGTAAATTATAATCTCTTTTATATGCCAATGTTAGCCGTTGTATTTGGCTTCCTCTTGTACCGGTGCTGCACGGTAGAAAATGAGAGTAAGGCATATCTGTACGGATTTTTCTCTGCGCTGGTTGCCTGGCCTCTGATTGGTGAGATTTCAAGCTTGCCGGTTGAAAAGGGTGTTATCACCCAATTCAGTGACGTTGAGATCAAGACGCTCGGTGGTTACTATTTTGTGGTGGCTGGCTGGGTCATACTGAAGATTCTATGGTTGACCAAGGCGCTTAAAAAATCAGTATGCATCTTCATGCTAACCTTTCTCTCCATCTGGAGCTTTGAGCTCTACATGGACAATTACTCCTCCAAGGTTCCTTTCGATTTGATGCCGGTCATCGGAAACTACGTTGCTGCCATCGCTGCGGTCTTCTCAATCATCATCCTGGTTATTGCCAAAAGGACTACCTCCCTTGAAAAGAAGACTGTGATGGGGTGCCTGCTCTATATCACCTTTGCCCTCTTTTTGATGGGCGCGAGTCAGTGGAAAACTCCTTCAAAGTTCTATGTCACCTATGAGGCAGCCCAGATTGATAA
>CAYYOQ010000163.1:0-5667 GCA_964473235.1 uncultured Thermodesulfobacteriota bacterium
CCACTTGAAGGGGAACAGTGGTAAGATCTGGAAGTTAATTGATGGCAAGCGTACCTTGAGAATGATTGCACAAGAGCTTAAGACCATGACCGGTGCAAGTGATGAAAAAATACTAATAAAAGATGTGATAACATTTGTAGTCAAACTGGGGCGTCTCCAGCTCATCCAGTTTGCCTACACGCAGGGGAGCGATAAGGAGAATAGTTATGATGCAATGGAAGAAATTAGTAGATAGACTTCTTATTGTTTTTTGTATCAATGCCTGTCTTCTCATGAGTCACTCAGTCGGTTACGGAAAAGACGTATCCTCCTATAAAGCCATAGATGAGGCCTTGTTGTCAGCATCTCAGGTACCCACGGGCTGGATGCTGGAAAAGGAAATCAGAACTGACGAGGCTGCGCTTAATAAGTTCGAACAGATTTATGGTGTAAGGGCTACCGCGCTCATTAATCAGATTTTTATGGTGAATAATAAAAGACTACAGGTAAATTACTGCCTCTTTGATAGTGAACCTACTGCGGGGATAGCGGTATTAAAAATGAAATCCTTGGTAGGAAATACTAATCTGATCTTTGATAGAAAGAATGCAGTACTAGAGCTTATCTCTGAAGATCCCTGGTTAAAACAGGAGGCGTTGAAACTTTTACGTCCTGACCCTCTCAATGAATATCTGGTGACCCAGAAGAAGCTTCCTCAAGACTGGATGTTTTGGGATATTATTCTGGTAGAAAAGTCGAAGATGCCTTTTTTCGAGGATAGACTTGGTGCCCGCATTGATACCATCATCAATCAGATTTTTAGAGTGGGGGAAGACGTGGTAAAAATTAATTATGTGCTATGTACCGATAAGTCTCAAAGGGAAAAGGTATATGAACACATGCAAAAGGTTGCTACGGAAGACAATAGTATTATCAAAAAAAAGAAGGTAGTGATAGAAATTGTGGCGCATAAAGAGCAACTGAGGCAAAAGGCGAAGGATATCGTTGACTAGTTCTCTCAGGTACCATCTTAAACTTTTTCCACACCATACCTCCTTCATCCCGGCACTACACTAAAGATATGAATACTAACCATACAGTGAGTACAACCCTTAACTATCAGCACATTTTGGAGCAGCTGAACATCTCCCTCTACGGCCTGGAGAGAGAGAAAGAGGAAGTGCTCACCTATCTTAAGATTACCGAGCTTACTACCTATGACTTTGAAAGGATACTATGCCTGGTGGGGCCACCGGGTGTTGGTAAAAAAAGTTTGGTCTATGCATTGGCTCAGGCCATCGGGAGAAGGTGCGTGCACATTCCTATCGGGATCAGCGAGGTAAGCGCAAGTTTGTCGACCTATGGAAAGAGCAAAATTGGCGAGATTGCGGGGCAGATTATTCACCTGATGAACCAGCATCGGGATCAGAGTATTCTTTTTTTACTTGAGGGAATTGATTTTTTGAGTCTTACCTTTCAGAGTAAGATTACCTATGGATTCAAGGAAGTCCTGGCCATAACCCATGACCACGCCTTAAGAATGAAACATATCGAGTCGCCACTTGATTTCCAAAGAGCGTTATTTTTTGCTACCGCAACCGATATCTCTAAGATGAGTCAAGACCTTTTGTCTCAACTTGAGATTATCCCTATGACCGGGTACAACGATGAGCAGAAAATTGCCATTGCACAACAGTGGATAGTTCCGGAAGAGGCAAAGGCGTGTGGCGTGCAGGGCCAGGTGGATCTGTCAGACGACACCTTGTGTGAAATCATTAGAAGGTACACCAATGAGATAGGATTACACCAGCTGCGCGCCATGATCAAAAAGTTATGTAAAGGGCTGGTGCGGGAATTAGCACTTTCAAAGGGGAACGATCTGCCAACACCTGCTCCTGAAAATCTCACCAGCTATCTGGGATATCCACTGTTTGAGATGAGAAAGGCGAGGAAAGAGAACGAGGTGGGGGTCATTTCTACCATCGGGAGGAGTGGGGGACACGGAGTGATTGCCGATCTGGAGGTGCTCCTGATAGAGGATAGCCAGCCAAAAATAATTTTAACCGGCAATATGGATACCCTGGTAAGGGAAGTGGTGATGGTTGCACTCTCCTATCTACTCTCACGCGCTACCACCTTTGGCATTGAAAAGGATTTTAGCAAGAAGTACACCATTCACGTCAATATGATCCCGGGCGGGATACTCAAGTCAGGGGTGTCTGCAGGACTGCCCATTGTGCTTGCCTTGCTCTCTGCCTTGACCAAAAAGGAACTACGATGTGATATCAGTGCACTGGGAGAAATTACCTTGCACGGAAAGGTACAAAAGGTTATCGGTGTCCATGAGAAGATACTTGCTGCTTCCCGAATGGGTATTACACGGATTATCTTCCCTAAGGAAAATCTTCCTGAGATTGAGCGGCTTCCCCGTGAGATGCATAGGGAGATTGAGTTGTGCGGAGTTGATACTGTTGAGGAGGCGGTCAGTTATGCCTTTTCATAAGAGCCTCTTCTAAAGGCATGCGAGAGCACCTTGAGAACAATGGATGTTACCCTCATTGTTATAGGAACTGCCGTACTCTTCTTTTCCCTCCTTTTTGGTTCCCTTTATCTGGGTGCACAATCCCAGGGGTTTGTAGTACCCCAAGGTTACCTCCCTCCTGAACTACTATTACAGTTTCCTATAGATTCGCAGATTGCCTGTCCTGATACAGCGCGGGAAGACATAACTGAGATAGACGGGGTTGCGATTGAGGGTGCTCACCGGGCTGCGCTCCTGCATTGTAGGGTACAGGGTGAGCCAGTAGTGATCGCGGTGATATACTGGAGTGATGGAGAGAGTGGATCACGATTCTGGAGAAGTTACTATCGGGCGATTTCTCGTCATCAGGTAAGGAAGGGCGCATTTCGCAATAACCTCTGGAAACCAAAATTTGTAGTAGGCAGGTTTGGAAGTAGTGCGCCGTTTGACCTCTCGGCCTGGTATCAGGACAACTGGTTCTTCCTGGTGAAGGCATCTACCAAGATTACTGACTATAATAAAACAAAAGTAGCCATAAAAAACCGGCTGATAGAACATATTAAAAGGCTTTCTCTTTGAGGAAATTTTCTTGATGAACGTTACTTTGATATTTCCACCCTACGTGGTTAGTTACCAACCATACTCAAGTGTGCCTTGCCTGGCTGCCTATCTGAGGGCGCATGGTCATCCGGTTGAGGTGATGGATGAAAATATTGAGTTTATCAATGAGCATATGAGAGTGCCGTTTTTTGAGGAAGTCTATCAGCACGTGAGTGAGGTTACACAGGAGCTACACCAAAGGGTAACAAAGGAGAAGCATGAGCTTCTTTTACACAATTATATCAATAGCTGTTTTAGAAGAGACCATTTAACCACGGTCAGTCAAGGATTAGAGGCGTCTTTAGAGACGCTACGGGACCGGCAGCATATTGCCAATGAATTTCGGGCGAATAAGGCTCGGGACACCGTGAATAAGGCACAGAACCTCATCCATCAGTACCTCAAATTTAATCAACTCATCCGCCACCACACTGAGGATCTGACCCTTGATTTACAGTGGGACTATATAAAAGAAGAAATGGCTGCAGAGAGTGAGTATAAAGATTATTTTCGAAAAAAAACCATCCCCAAAATGATAGCACGTACCCCTGAGCTGGTTGGCATCTCAGTAGTATTTGAGGACCAGCTCATCCCTGCGTTTATTTTGGCCCAGGAAATGAGAAACACCCCAGCACTGCGCAGTGTGCATATCACTCTAGGAGGACCTGCAATTACTACCTTGCAGCATGATATTAAACAGCATAAAGAGGTATTTTCATTTATAGACAGTTGTATTGTATACGAAGGGGAGCATGCCCTTTTAAAGTTATTAACAAATCTTGAGTCGAAGAGAGGGTTAGATGAGGTACCCAATCTCATCTACTTAAAAGACAGTAAGGTGGTGGGCAATGAAATTGTAATGATTAAGGATCTTGATGAACTTCCCACCCCTGATTTCGATGGGTTACCACTTGCTCACTATTTTTCACCAAACCTGGTTCCCATCCTGAGACCGGCCCGAGGGTGCTATTGGAATAAGTGCGCCTTTTGCAATAGCAGGTATCTCAACAATTACCACACCTATAGCATGAGGAGCGCAGAGCGTACTTTTGAGGATTTTGTTGCCCTGCATCACAAGTATCAGGTGAGTGCCTTTACCTTGTGGGAGGAGGCAACGGTACCCAAAGTGCTCAAAAAGCTGGCGCAGCTTGTGAGAGAGAGTAACTACCAATTCAAATGGTTCGCTGAGGCGAGGCTTGATAAAACCTATACCGAGAGCTTCTTCAAAACGTTATATCAGGGTGGATGCCGCTCGATGGTATTCGGACTGGAGTCGGGTAATCAAAGGGTTCAGGATGTAATGAACAAAGGATATGACCTGAAGATATGCAGGGAAGTAATCAAAAACTGCAGCCGGGCAAAGATTCGGGTGTATCTTACCTTGATGATGGGCTTCCCCAGCGAAACTCTTCAGGAGGCAATGGATACCATTAACTTTGTCTCAGAAAATAACCGGTATATTTACCACGCCGGGGTTTCGCATTTCGGCTTGAGAAAGTATACCGACACCTATGAGCATCCCGAAAAATTTGGAATTTCTGTCACCAAGGACCTGGGTTCGTTTTCGGCGCTGGGCAACGTCCACTATGGGATTAAGAATAAAGGCATGACCCTTGAAGAGTCCATGGTGATGTATAAAATGATGACTAAAAGACTATTTGAACTAGGGGTCTCCCGAAGCGAACCCGAGTGCCACTATCTCTTAAGGTGTTAATCACCTAATGAAAGCCCTTCTGATTTACCCACCGTTTGTGATGCACTACCGACCATACCCGAGTCTGCCAGCACTCGCTGCGTTTTTAAGAGAACGCGGTTATCAGGTTGAGCTGCGCGATGAAAATATTGAGTTTTTAAACTATTATGTGCAACCAGTGCACTTTAAAAGACTCTATCAGTCTTTTCAAGGGCATAAGGAACAGCTGCCCAGGATGGACACTACAGCACACGCCGTTGAATTGAGCAACTATCTTGATGATGTTTTTAAAAATGCACGCTTTTCCGATGCGACCATGGATGATTTAGAGCTCTCAGCCACAACCCTGCGGGATCCTGAGCTCCATACCACTATGGTCAAAGCACGCAGGGCGCAGGATAGGTTATACACAGCACATACCTTATTGTATCGCTTTATCTGTTTCGAGCGGTTATGGAGAAACAAAGACCAGGAATCAGTGTATGAGCTACGATGGGAGACTATTCAGCGTGAATTGCATGCTGACAGCGAGTACCGGAATTATTTTAAAGAAATTGCAGTTCCAAAAATTGTAGCCTCCTCGCCAGACCTTATTGGAATTTCCATTGCCTTTGATGACCAGATTATTCCCGCATTTATTCTCGCACACCTGCTAAGGCACACCCACGAACTTAAAAAAGTGCATATTACTATAGGAGGTACCGCGGTGACCATCCTAAAGGATGTGATAAAAAAACATCGTGAGGTTTTTTCTATTATAGATAGCTGTGTGCTTTATGAAGGGGAGCATGCCCTTGCAACACTGCTTAAGAATCTTACGTTACCTGGTGGGCTGGATACTGTGCCCAATCTGATGTATGAGAAAGACGGAAGG
>CAYYOQ010000164.1:0-5644 GCA_964473235.1 uncultured Thermodesulfobacteriota bacterium
TGGACTGCCTTGTTAAAGATCCTGTCTCCCAGGTACTCAAGGGCATAGAGGTCTACTACTCGGAACACAATCGTGCTCAGACATCATCCTATCTCAGACTGGTACAACACTATAATCTGGTGGCAACCGGTGGTAGTGATTTTCACGGAGAAAACATGGAGGGGGTTGACCTGGGAATAGGCAGGGGAAACCTTAAAGTTCCCTACCGCGTCTATGAGGAATTGAGAACGCTCTGGGAGGAGAGGCGTCACCAATGATTGGGTCACTTGGAAGGAAAACGAGAGGAAATGATAAGGTGCTGGTAATTGGTCTGGATGGAGTCCCCTACCGGATTATTAAAAACTTTATTAAGATGGATATCATGCCTCACCTGGGCAAACTGAGTGAGGAAGGAACCATGGGAGAGATGCTCTCCACCATTCCTCCGGTATCCTCTGTTGCCTGGACTACCTTTTTTACCGGTGTAAACCCAGGGAAACACGGAATCTATGGTTTTGTGGAAAGGAAACCCGATTCATATGAAATCTATTTTCCCAATGCGACTCACATCAAATCCCCTACCCTCTGGGACATTCTCCTCCCCTACAAGAAGAGAACGGTCGCAATCAATATTCCCCACACCTATCCCGCACGCCCTCTCAACGGCGTGCTCATCTCCGGGTTTGTCGCCCTTGATCTGGAAAAGAGTGTCTATCCCCCCTCCCTCTATCAGAAGCTCAAGGAGATGGGCTACCGCATTGATGTAAACTATCAAGAGGCAGCAGAAAAGAAAGAAGAGTTCTTCAAGGATCTTTTCTACACATTGGATAAACGGCGAGAGGCAATCCTTCACTTTATTAAAAAAGAAAAATGGGATCTCTTTATCGCTGCCTTTACCGGCACCGATCGCCTTCACCACTACTTCTGGCATGAGCTCACCGACACGCATGGCGCCTTCCATCAGAAGTGTCTCGAATACTACCGGAGGCTCGATAAGACTATTAAAAAAATCGTTTCATCTATAGGAAAAGAGGTCAACCTCATTATCATGGCTGACCATGGGTTTACCCTGCTCAACAAAGAGCTCTACCCCAACACCTGGCTTAAAGAAAGGGGGTATCTGAAATTGAAAAAAGAACCGCCTGAATCTTTAGCAGACATTGACCCCTCTTCTAAGGCATTTGTCCTAGACCCAGGACGTGTGTTCATCAATCTCAAAGGAAAGATGCCTCAAGGGTGCGTGGAGGCGGGTTCAGCATATGAAGACCTTCTCCAGGAACTCACTCGAGGATTGCGGGAGGTAAAGGGTATCGATAAGGTATTTCGAAAGGAAGAGCTCTACTCAGGGGGGTGTCTGGAGCACGCGCCAGATCTGGTGCTCCTCTCAGAAACGCGCTATGACATCAAGGGCTCGCTCAGCAAAAATCAGCTTCTAGGGAAAGATAAGTTTTCGGGAATGCACACCCACCATGATGCGCTTCTCTATATCAGGGGACTGAGCTCTAACCGGGAAAGGATATACCTCATTGATATAGCCCCCACCATTCTTGACTTCCTGGGGCTTCCCGTTTCCTCCCACATGGACGGTGTGTCCTTGCTCAAAAATATAAAGAGGGAATAAATTCCCCTCTGCTACCTTGAGTATAGTTCCTGTAACGGATTGAATAGAGCACTACTTAGGTTAGCTCATGCCCCGTCAGTCTTTTAAAAGCCTCGAGATACTTCTCGCTGGTCTTATTTACAATCTCTTCAGGGAGGTGAGGGGCGGGAGGACTTTTATCCCACTTAAGCGAGAGGAGATAATCCCTCACAAATTGTTTATCAAAGCTCTGCTGAGTTCTGCCGGATTCATACTCATCAAGGGGCCAGAAGCGCGAAGAATCAGGGGTAAGCACCTCATCAATTAAGATCAATGCTCCCTTGCACCAGCCAAACTCAAATTTGGTATCAGCGATAATAATCCCTCTTTCACGAGCCATGGCGCCGCCTTTGCTGTAAAGTGATACGCTCACCTCTTTTAATCGTTCCGACACCTGGATACCTACCATCTCTTTTACCCTCTCCACAAAGATGTTCTCATCATGCGCTCCACCTTGCGCCTTGGTGGAAGGGGTAAAGATGGGTCTTGCAAGAGGAGAGGATTCTTTTAAACCTTTCTCAATGGTGATGCCGCAGATAGCCCCACTTTTCTGATACTCACCCCACCCTGAACCAGCGAGATACCCTCTTACCACACACTCAACCGGAAGGGGATCTGCCTTCTTCACGAGCATACTCCTTCCTTTCAGCATCGCCTCATACTTTCGACAGACCGAGGGATACTCTTTGACCTCAGTGGAAATGAGGTGGTGAGCAATTATCCCAGAGAGCACCTCAAACCAATAGGCAGATAGTTGAGAGAGCACCTTTCCCTTACAGGGAATAGCCGTGGGAAGCACCACATCAAAGGCTGAGATTCTGTCTGTTGCTACGATGAGCAGGGCATCACCCACCTCATAGATATCGCGCACCTTACCCCTGCTTACAAGAGTAAGGTCTTTAAAGTCAGTAGTAACTACTACTGCTTCACTCATATCTCTTCCTCTTGTTTATCCAGTAGCTCTTCCTTACTCTTCTGAAGCGCCTCTTTTCCTGCCTTTACCCCCTCCTGGAAAGCCTTTTTGTTCATTTCAATAAATCGCTTTGGAACACGATTCAACACCGCTTTCTCCATTGATTCCTGAGAGATGACGGGAAAAATTTGGGTTATCGCCCCCAATGCGATGATGTTGGCCACATTTTCCCTGCTAAAGGTATCCCGGGCAATCCTGGAAAAGGGGATGGCATAGATATTATGACCGCTCACCTCTGACACATAGGCAGTATCAATTAAAAGCACTCCCCCTTTTTTAAGGCTGGGGAGATTTTCCTCGTAGGCACTCTGGCTCATGGCCAGCAAGAAATCAAGGCTTGATGCTTTGGGATATAAAATCTGCTCATCGCTTATTACCACATCTGACCGGCTAAATCCACCTCTCGCCTCAGCTCCGTAGGCCTGGGTCTGGACAACCTCTTTTCCCTCATAAATCCCCGCTGCCTCTGCAAGAATAATCCCTGCCAGTATTAGCCCCTGCCCGCCCAGTCCGGCCAGCCTCACCTCATAGTGCTCAGCCATTACTACGCTCCTTTACTCTGGACCTTATTTACCAGACGCTCATACTCCTCACAATACTCCGGCACATCCTTATCAACAAAAACCCCCGTTAAGAACCTATCCTTTAAGGCGTCCTCAGATAGTGCTCCCGCATCCTCCAGTTCGATGGCGTGTTCCTCCTGCCACCTCATCATGTCAGTAGCAGACCCCATGCGGTTATACCGCCCGTAGATAGGGGGACATTGGGTTATCACATCCAGTACCGAAAACCCTTTCTTCCTGATAGCTCGCTCCATCAGCTCATTGAGCTGAGCAATGTGGAAGGTTGTTCCCCTCGCTGCAAAACTTGCCCCCGCTGCTTCTGCCAGCTTCACCACATCAAACGCTCCCTCAATGTTTCCCGCCGGTGCAGTGGAGGCTATCATGCCTTTAGGGGTAGTAGGTGAAATCTGACCGCCGGTCATTCCATATATATAATTATTATAGATGATAGCGTTGAGGTCGATATTCCTGCGCGCTGCGTGGATAAAGTGATTGCCACCGATAGCAAGTGCATCTCCATCCCCCATCACCACCAGTACCGTCAGGTCGGGTCGAGCCAACTTCACACCAGTAGCAAAGGTTAAGGCCCTTCCATGGGTGGTGTGCAGGGTATTAAAGTCAACATAGGTTGAAGCCCTTCCCGAGCATCCAATGCCTGATACCACCGCCACCTTATCTTTATCCAGTCCGATCGCATCGATTGCCCTCAGCATCGAGCCCAGCACAATTCCATTCCCACAGCCCGAGCACCAAATGGGGGGGAATTTTTTATCGGTGCGAAGATATTTATACACGCCTTTATCACTTTGAAACATCAGTCTATCCCTCAGCGAGACGATTACACCCTATTTCTTCTTAGCTGCTCAATAAAACTACTAACACCTTTTTCTTGTCCCGTAAGCCCCTTGACCCCTGATTTTATACTGCTTCCATAATCTCCTGGGGTGAGATCAACTCTCCATCCACCCTCTTCACTTTCACCACCTGTGTCCTCCCGGCATTGACTCTCAAAACCTCACGATATATCTGCCCCATATTCATCTCAGGTACGATGAATTTCTTCACCCTTTTGGCCACTTGTTCAACCGCTCTCCTGGGAAATGGCCACAGGGTGATTAAGCGAAGAAGCCCGATTTTTACCCCTTTTTCTCTCAGGTCATGAACCACTTGTTTTGCTGTTCTCGCCACGCATCCATAGGCAACGATCACCACTTCCGCATCATCAACCAGGAGAGATTCCCAGAGCTGAATATCCTTAAGCCCGAGGGTAATTTTTCTAAAGAGCCTTTCAATACAGGCCTTGATTTCATCTGGCTTTGAAGTGGGAAATCCCATTTCATCATGGGTGAGACCGGTGATGTGGTAGCGATATCCTTCTCCAAAATTAGCCATCGCTGGCACCCCGGTCTTACTGTCCTCATAGGGCTTATACCAGTCAGGTGGGACATCTGGTTTTACCCTGTTAAAAACTTCAATGGACTCAGGGTCAGGCATCCTCACCTTTTCTCTCATGTGCGCTACCACCTCATCCATCAGGAGAATCACCGGCACCCGATACTTTTCAGAGAAATTCACCGAGGTAACGGTAAGATCAAAAGTTTCTTTCACCGAGTGAGGGCTGAGCACGATGATGGGATGGTCACCATGGGTACCCCACCGTGCCTGCATCACATCCCCCTGAGAAGGTCTGGTAGGAAGACCGGTGCTGGGCCCCCCTCTCATCACATTAACCACCACACAGGGCACCTCCGCAATGGCAGCAAATCCGATGTGCTCCTGCATAAGGGAGAACCCGGGGCCACTGGTTGCGGTCATGGATTTTAACCCGCCAATAGAGGCACCAATTACTGCCCCCATACTCGCAATCTCATCTTCCATCTGGATAAACTTACCCCCAATCTCAGGGAGCTTCTCTGAAAAGATCTCGCCAATCTCATTGGCGGGCGTGATGGGATAGGCTGCAAAAAATCTTAAACCCGCAGCCAGTGCTCCCTCCACACAGGCTTCATTTCCCATCAGCAATTTTTCTCTGGGTGTGTTCTCAACCATCGTCACTCTCTACTCTTCACTCTTTTAATCTTGAGCACTTCACTAGACCCCTTGACCCCTCGAATCCTAAACCCTTTGCACCAGTATAAATTATAATTCAAGACTCCTTCTCCCCTCCCGTGATGGCAATGGCAAAGTCAGGGCACCTCAGCACACAGGTATCACAGCGGTTGCACTCAATAGGTTTTACCGCCACCGGGAACCCATTCTCATCCAATGCTAATACCCGGTGGGAACAGAGGTCGACACATATATTACACCTCTTGCACCACTTGTCAAATATCTGGATGGTTATTTTAGGGTATTTACTTTTTTTCTTTTTAACGCCATACTTAACTTTGGTTTTCTTGGATAACACGAACACTACCTCACTTTCAAAATAGGAGCAGGAAATACTACCCTATAGTATCGTCTATGGTCAAGATGAAATTAAGATAAAAA
>CAYYOQ010000165.1:0-5619 GCA_964473235.1 uncultured Thermodesulfobacteriota bacterium
CATGATAGTCTGTCTCCTTTCTCAGTTTAAAGACTATACGAGAAAATGAATCATGGGTCCCACCTCTCACTTGTTCAATAACGTTCCCACTTTCGTCTTTCTTACTAAGGCTAGTGTTAGTATCACTATCCCCGCCCGCTACTTTCCCAGTGCCCTTCCACTCTGAGAAACAGGGTGAGAAGGCAAGGGCAAAAGACTCTCCCTTAAGAGGTGTGATGGAGACCTCAATCTGCCTCTCTTCCCCCACTACCCTCTCACTAAACTCATACCGCGGATAGATACTGCACTCTTGGTAAGAATACCCTGCGGGAAAAATAAAGCGGTAGAGTGCCTTATCCACCGGAACTACCCAGCTGCCAACCCAGTAGGCCTTAAAATAGCCTTTCCCCCCTACCGTTGCCACCGCGCCAGGGATGGTAAAGCGGATAATCACTCTTTGCTCACTTTCATTAGTGCGGGGAAAGGACCAGATTATTTTGTTATACCTCTTCCCACTAGGGACAACGTGAAATGGTAAGGAATTACCTCCACCATCAGTTACCTCAACTGCATCCAAAGAAGGTGCTTCAACCAGCTTCATACCCCCTGTTTTGAGCTCTCCTTGGATTCGATAGGTGATGGTGAGCTCTGCCTGAATATCCCTATGCTCACCCTTGGCATTGGTAATTACTTTAAAAGTAGCTTCATAAGAGGAAATAGATACAGAGGCATATGCTGAGAAAGCTGCTAGATAGGTTAAAAAATAAATGAGTGAAAAAATAAGCGGTGCCTTAACATGTTTCATATGGTTCCTTTTAGAAATCATTTATCACACAACGCCCTTTAGCACTAGATCAGCTCAATGTGTCAACCATTTGACTAAATTATAGTCATTAAGACATCCATTTTACCATACCATCCTACATCTCTATTTCTATCTAATTAAATTATAAACAATTTTTTTAACCTACCACAAGTGCTCTTTATCTAGGCTTTATCATGTTACAATTAAATGAGCAATTAATATGCCAAAAATAAAAATCACCAATTTCGGCGATAAAATCTTTTATATTACTCAACTTATTTTCTAAAAAAGCGGAAGACAATTACCTGTACACTTCCTATTTACCTAACTGTTACCTTAAAAGAGGTGAGTAAATGTCAAAATCTTGCCATCTAGGATAAATTGGATATCACAATGATTTAAAAGGAAAGACTATGGAGAGAAAGATGTATTTCAGGCGAGCGAAAAGTAAAAGGCTAGGCGGAGTTAAAGAAAGGTGACGAAAAATTGCTTGCTATAGTGTTGATTTAGTATTTATAAAACGGATAGAGTGTTGGTAGTGAGTCTGGATTTCTATTTTAGCTTTTTGTTTTGAGAAATACACACCCTCACCTTACCCAGAAGCAGATTTCCCCTCACTACCATAATCTCATATTCGTAACCCTTACCATCAAGTGAATACTTCTGCAATAAGCTGTTGTTGAGCACAATAGACTTTCCTCTGTCATCACCCCTCTCATCAGGGTAACCCCTAAAATCAACCCTGATCCCATAGTTATCATTAATATTGGTTTTCACATCCACTATTTCTATCTCATCATTATAACCTGCCTCTATTATTTCCTGAGAGGTAAAACACATTTTCGTACCTCTATTTAACCTCACTACCACATGTTCTAAACGAGGTTCCATGAGATCAACCCAGACTTCTCCAATCTCTTCATCTCTATAGGTACATACAATGGGATACGCTTTCCCTAACCCCTCTTTTGAATATCTCATCCAAAGGTCTTTTGAGGTATCGATCACATACCCTCTATCCTCACCGGTATTATTGTGCACATCTCCCACGAACCCTTTAAAATTTACCTTCACCGCATCTCGATCACTACCTGTACTGATGACATCAGTTATTTTTAAAACATCCCCGCTCACCACACCTATGTGTTCTCCTCTCTTGACCACCCTCGCTGTAGTATTCACCTCCATAATGAGATACTCCATGGAAGGGACAAGTTCCTTTCTGGGAGCGGAGGAGCTCTCCTCAAGGAGAAGAGAAACCTTCCCACAGTCAAATTTATCTTTCTTAACCAAAATCTCAGTGGGCTCTCTGATTTGAAGGTTTTTCCGATAATCATTACTATTACCCACTCCCACAATATCAACAGACAACCCCCGATCGTAGTTAGCTTCAATGTGAGATACCTCAACGAAATCCCCCCTTTGAATATGAAGAGCCTGTCTATTATAGACCACGAGGGGGTTAGCAGTATTAACCGTAACCACCAGGTATTCTAATTGAGGGGTATCAAGATAAATCTTAGGATGCTCAGGAACGATATCAAACTCCTTCATGAAGGCATTGATAACCATAGTTTGAAATTTTACCCTCAATTCATAAGAATCGATGTTCTTCGAGGTCTCAATGCCAAAGGCAGGTATCTCATGGTGGGTCAAGGCGTAGTAGGTAGCAGACTTGCGCTGCTCCGCATGAATGGTATCAGACTCAGCGGTACGATGGTTGTTAAAACGGAAATGGTAGTCTTCAATATCTATCTGAGCGTTAACCGCAGCGCATACTTTTCGCGCGAGGTCTCCAAGATAAAGTATCGTATTCTTCTTGGCAGGATACTGCTCACAGTCAGTAATAATTGATTGACCGTACCTTGTAGGATTCCGTAAGTCACTCTCCCACGTATCAGAGTAAAACCCGACGCCATCATGTAAATTTAAAAGGTAGTCACTTTCATCAATCAATTTTTTAAGCACACCTACAATATCATTATCATGGTCCTGCTCAAAAAAGTCAGCAAACTTCCTGTTCATATCCCCGTTTACTCCCCTCTCATCCCTGATAATGGAGAGGAAGTTTGCTCTCGGCACCACGATCAGATTTCCCTTTTTAAGCGACATGCCTACATAGAGATCAGCGGCGAGATACCCTCCTGGTTCGTTACCTTGAATGCCACCGATAATTAAGACTGTTTTACCCTTCTCCACTCCAAAAATTTTATACACACTCAGCTCATACTCAGTTCCCTGAAAATAGGTAAGTTGCTGGGTGAGAGCAAAAGAAAAACTGGAAAGGAAGAGTAGCAGCAGGGGGGAGAGGGAGAGAGGACGTAACCTAGACAAGCAAAATAAACCAGGTCTTCTTCTGTAACCCTTTTCTCCTCTCACATTCATGAATAGTATTCACGCTCCTATAGGCACATAACCAAAAGCTATTATCTAAAAAAATCAATCGCTATGCAAACAATTATTTTAAGGTGATGAAGGGCAGGGGATGAATGATGATAGTTGCTGAGGTGGAAGTAAGGAACTGCAGATGAGCCTACGAACCATAACCCGGTTGAAGCAGCTTCTCGAGATTAAAGCCCTGTTTGAGGATCGGTTCACCCTGGGATGAGTATACCATAACCACAACCTTATTAAATTTTGATCCTATACTGGGCTGATTGATGCGAGCTTTTACCGGTCTTAGGTATCGGAGCGCAAAACTCATACCTTCTTGATAGTCAAGGGGTACCCCATTCGTACACTCTATGCAAGGGAATACTCCGTAGAGGGGTGGGATTACTTCTTCATTCATACCCACCACAATCAGATAGCCACTCACCACTCGGTTATTCTTATCTTTATTAATCACATTAAACGAGAGCTCCAAATCCGACTCTAAGTTTAAGCTTCTCACCTGAAAGTCATCAATCCCCAGAAGAGAGTTATTAACTATCGCTGTCTCCGGTTCTAATTTTAAAGAATCATGGAAACTACTGTTGAGGGAGGAAGAAGATCCCTGACCGCTCAAGCTACCGTTATACAATCTTCGGTAAATGATCGCGTCGGCCCATTTCTTGTAGTACCTTGCCTCTGTAATCTCTTCTCTCATCTGCGCTCTCTCAGCTTCCACACTACTCATTCTCTCTGTAAGAACCACATTTTTATGGCGGAGCGTAAGGTATTGAAAGAGAGAAAACAGAAGCACCACATTCACTACCACCACCAGCACAAGCAAGATCATAAGTTTACCTGCGGTAACCGTGAATGATCCAATCCTTCCTGTTCTTCTAAAGATAATGGTCAGCAAATCATTTCGGACAGTCATGGTAAACCCCTCGAGCGATACACCCTATCTTTTCCCTTACCTACAGAGGCCTCCACTGTTCACTCACTATCTTCCACTCACCTTTTTCCTTTTTGAGGTGTAATGTCTTTGCCCCCTCATCACTATAGCATTCAGTCTGATAACGCTGCGAAAAAGAAACCTCTGCTTCACCCCCTTCTCTCACTTTAATTTCGGCACCAGTGATAATTACTTTAATATTTTTATATTTATTCATTAAAAATCTCTTTAATTTTTTCCACCCCCGCGTATCCATACCCTGGGTTTTAAAATCCTCAGAGTAACATCTCATATACGCATCAAGATCTTTGCGTTCCCACAGACCTCTCCATCGCTCAATGAATGTCTTTATCCTCTCCTCTTCGACCCTAGTCTCATCCGCCGGCACAAACGAGGGTGTCTCAACCTCAGGTTTCTCTGAGGTAGCCACATAACCACCACGCAACGGATTCCACTGCTCTCCTACAATCTCTAGTGCTTCCCCTTTATCTCTTACATATAACCTTTTTATCCCCTCACTTTTTAGTAAATCAGAATAGTACCGCTGTTTCATAATCACCAAGTGGTAGTGATCATGTGCAAAACCCTGTACCCCACTCACTTCAACCTTAATTCCCCCTTTTCTTCCAAGGAGGCCTTCTTTATACCGTTTCCACTGCAGCCAATCCATCCCCCTTGCCCTAAAATCTTTGGCGTAGCATGAGAGATAACGTGTGAGCTCCTTATTCTCCCAACTGGTAATCCATTCTGTAATGAACGATCTCAGCCACCTCTCCTTTGTCTGCATCGCCTCCAGAGGGAGATACTCTATCTTTTCCACAACAATAAGAGGGGTGCGGTAAAGTGAAATGAAGTGGGAAAGATCTAAAAGATCTTGATTGTTCATTGCAATACAGCCCTGAGAATCATTGGGAACAAGAGGTTTGTTGGTCCCGTGAAGCCAAATGCCATTGCCTTCCTTTAGCTGCACGCGATCAAAGAAATTGGGGTAGTCTAACACAAATGCCCTTACCCCATAACGGGGGTCGAGTTCATCCTTTTCAAAGACCCGGGTAAAAAAGTAAATCCCCTCTGGTGTTCTCTTATCACCTGGCTTATTTTTATCGCCACGGTGTTCACCGGTAGAACAGGGGAAGCTCTTCACGAGAGCTACCTTCCCCTCCCTCACCCCATAGAGGAATAATCTCTGGGTAGATTTTTCGACTATAATGGCATAGGATTCTTCCTCGAAGTCCATAAAGAGAAGCACATGAGGAATACCCTTCTCACCAGAGGGTGGAGGCACATCTCCCTGTACACTATACCCCTCTCCTAAAAGGAGAAAAAGTGAAAGTAGATAAAACAAAAAACAGGAGAGAATAAATTGCTTCCCTCCTATCTTATAAAAGGGGCTCCTCGCTGGGTTCACATTCCTAATCCTAAGGCCAGGGGTTTCCGTCAGCTTTTTCATTGAACAAATAGAGCCTGTTCAATATTACACGTTGAGGACATCGCTCCATTTTCCTGTTTTTGC
>CAYYOQ010000166.1:0-5598 GCA_964473235.1 uncultured Thermodesulfobacteriota bacterium
TGACTTCCAGGTGAGGGATCAAGGCTTCTGTCTCAGAAGCCAAGGCTGGATAGCTCCATAAAAAAATGAGCGAGAGAATCCCCCATCCGGGGATAATTTTTCTATAAGCGTTTTTCATGGCAGAAAAATTGTGAGGAGGATGGCTTGGGATGTAGCGGCTATCTCAATTTTCTAAACACTACCAATATCGAATGGAAATGTCAATAAAGATTATCCTTTACTAAAGGGATTCTCTTTCTCTTGAGGATACCACCGCTGCCACCTGCCCTCATCAAAAAATAAAAAATAGTAATGGGGATTATCTATCGGTTTCACAAATTCGACTTCTAGAAATTTTACCTTTTCTCCTTCCATTTCATCTATGGTTATCTTGAGATCAGGCAGCAGAAAGATTTCTCCTTCTGAAAACGTACGGTTAAGCGAGAAGGTTTTTTCCATATTTGTTTCAAAATAAAATCGTATAGGGTGGGAAATCCTTATGCGGTAGTTATCCAGTTTTTGGATTGAAACTCTATCGTCAAAGGGCGAAAGTATATAGACGGGAGCTTTCCATTGAGGATATCGATGGAGAATGATGAAATAGAGATCCAGATACATGTAATTTTCACCAGCATGAGTAACCTTGGGGAAGTTGAGAAAAAACAGTCTATCCTGAGAAGTCTTATGGGTAACAATTTCATCAAGTGCATTATAAAGTCTTGTGAAGTTTGATTTTACTGCCACCTCATATACTTTGGCTTGGATGCTATTAGAGATCAATGGAAAAAACAAGCTTATAGTAATAAAAAATAGTGCCAATTTCTTTTTCTCAAACTTAAAAATCACTAGGGCAGCAAGATAGGCATAACCAATAGAGGGAATAAGCAAATGCCGATCATGAATGGGAGGCACGACGATAAAGGGCAGCAGAAGAAATGTCCACAGCATGAATAAACCAATTTCAGGATACTGCTTCCTCTGAGTCCAGATGAGATGGAGTATGAAGAAAAGCAACAGGAGAAGTAGAACAATGACAAACCAGTACCTAGAAAAGACATGGGGATCTAGATTGGCAATAACAATCCCGTAGAAAAGGGCAAAGAGATACAGGCAGGTTGATTTTAAAAATGCAAGAGGATACACGCTCAAAAACTTCTCACCATACAAGGGATTTCCGTACCCATACACCTTATAGTAAGTAAGAAAGGCAGCATTAATGAGCAACAGAGGGAGATAGTCTTTCCAATGATAACGTATTATACATTTTAAACTTTTGTGTTTTATCCAGTCATAGGCAAAAAGCAAAATAGGAAATAAAAATGCGGTTTCTTTGGTCAAGAGCGCAAGGGAGTAGGAGAGTATAAACAGTATGCGGTAGAGTGCTCGTTTATTTTCGAAAAGACGTATATAGCAGATGAAGCTCACGATCATGAAAGTAGCACAGATAAGATCGGTTCTGTTGGCAGGCCAAAGTACCGTCAAGTAGTGGCAAGGCTCAATAGCAAACACCAGGGCCCCACAGAATGCCATAGTTAAATGATTGCAAAAGAGGTAGTAGAACAGGTAGAGCAAGACAACCAATGCAGCATACCAGATGACATTATTTATATGGTAGGGAAGAGGGTTGCTCCCCCACAGGCTATAGTCAATCAAGTGACTTAGGGTAGCTACAGGGCGAAAATATTTCATGCGCCATTTTGAATCAGTCCACCACGGCAAAGCTGTCATCTTAGTGTTCTGGGCAACTTCTTCTGGAGAGTTAGCAAAATAGTATATATTCATCTCTCTCTCATGATTTTTCATTAACCTGAGTAACTCTTGGTGGATATAATCATCAAATATGAAACCGGAATCAAAGGTATGGGCATAAAAAGCAAAAACTATCAAGATGAGAGCTGCAATGTGTATTGAGGGTTTATTGAATCGTTTGATGTTCATCAGTTTTTTAACCTATCTCCATTGCGAGGTGTATGATGCATGATCCATGATGACATGTAAATATGGGGAAAAGAGATATCGTGCTACAACCTGATGCAGAGACTCACTTCTTTTCTCCTATCCCTCCTGCAATAATTTTAGGAGCTTGGAGAGAAGCTAAATTAAAAATTTGTAAATGTGGTGCTACTATAGAGCAAAGATATAAAATGAGTAATCGAATTGTTAGAGGTTGTCAAGTTTTTAGTTGAAATTGGTTAGTGGCTCCCATTCTCTTTGTCCCCCCACTGTCCGTTAAGCAACAGTTGATAACTGCTGCATTTCAGCCTGCAGGGATTCAATCTTCTTTACTAGCAAAGATATGGATCTATACCCTTTGATCCGATTTACGCGCCGCTCACAATATAGACAAACTGCCGCAGGCCATCTCTGAGTTATCTGGCTCCCTCGACACCATTTGATAGTTAAGGTATACTTTTCAAAATTAGCTAAAAATACAAAGTTTTTCCACATAAAAAAATCTTGCTTTATTTTTCATTAATGCTATTTATTATAATATTTTGTGGATTTGGAAGCCCTTGCAAAGGAAAAAACTACTTAGAAACTACTCAAGACTTATGGGCCATTAAATGGTGCAGATTGGACTTATTACGGCAGCAGGAAAAGGAATGAGAGCCTATCCGGCCACCCATTTTATTCCCAAGGTTATGCTTGAGATCGGTGGGAAACCCCTTATACTCAAAAATATAGAAATCTTAAGGGATCAGCTGGATATAAAAGAAATTTATATTATCATTGGATATCTAGGTGAAAAAATCAGAAACTTCTTAGGCGATGGTTCAACTTTTGGGGTAAATATTCACTATATTACCTGTGATGATCCTTCAACTGGTCTCGCGCAGGGCTTACTACTGTTGCGAGACTTTATCAAAGAACCCTTTGTGACCATCCTCGGTGATGAACTTTATATTGACTCCAATCACTACAACCTCCTCAACCTCATGAGAAAACTGAATGAATTTACCGTAATCTGTGGGATACAGAACACCAAGAATCCTCAGTTCATCAAGAAAAACTATTCCGCAGTTATCGATAATGGGAAAATTTCTTCTTTGATTGAGAAACCAAAGGTTATTACTAACAACTTGCTTGGATGTGGTACCTATGTATTTACACCTGAAATTTTTAACGCTATAGAGCACACACCTCCCTCTCCTGTTTCAGGATGTGTTGAACTAACCGAGGTGATTGATTCCTTGGCAAAAAAGGGGGGGGCAGTTTACCCTTTGTATTTGAAAGGACAATATGTTAATGTCAATTCGATTGATGACTATAATTATGCAAACTATATGTTTAAATCCAAAGATTTTTACCACAGCTACACAATAAGTGTAGTCATCCCGGCCTTTAATGAAGAAATTTCTATTGGAGCCGTGATAGATGATCTTATTTATTTCGTAGATGAGGTGCTGGTGGTAGATAATTCCTCCTCAGATAATACAGCCAAGGTTGCTCGCGATCACGGGGCAAGGGTCGAAACAGTCAAGCTTACGGGCTATGGGGATACCATCAAGTATGGTCTCGATCATGCTATTGGGGATATTCTCATTCTGACTGAAGCAGATTATTCATTTCGTTCCAATGACCTCAACAAGCTTTTAGAATATCTGAAAGATTCAGATATGGTGATTGGTACTCGAACGACCCGTCAGATGATTGAACAGGGGGCAAACATGGATGGATTATTGCGCTGGGGCAACGTGTTTGTTGGAAAATTAATAGAAGCCCTTTGGTGGTCGCAAGAACCACGCTTCACTGATGTGGGGTGCACTTTTAGAGGATTGTGGAAAGATACTTACCTAAAGATACGTGACTATCTGACCAGTAGCGGCCCAGAGTTTGCTCCAGAGATGATGATTGAGGTTTTGAAGGCTAGAAAACTTGTTATTGAGATCCCTGTGTCCTACTATCCTCGTATGGGTGGAGAATCCAAACACTCCCAGAGCTATTGGAAGATATCCAAGACCGCACTTCGCATGCTCAAATTAATTTTTAAAAAGAGGTTTAACCTTTAAGTGCGAGAAAAGCTGAATAATGGTTTATAAGCTTTTACTCACTCAATAACAGTGAATTCTATGAGCAAAGCAAAGGTTGCTGTTTTAAAAACTAGACCTGAAACAGTGGTAGAAGATTACGGAAGGTTAATGAGACTGGCAGAATATGAAAAATATTTGGCCAAAACCAATAAGACCTGCTTAAAAATCAATGTATCCTGGCAGGTGTTTTTCCCCGCTTGTTCCACCACCCCTTGGCAACTTGATGGGGTAATAAAGACAATGTTAAATGATGGCTACAAAGAGGACTTACTCTATGGCTGTCATAATAGAACGGTGGTGGTTGATGGTAAGATTGGTGAGGTGTTAAATAAACAGAGGCCAGTAGTTGAAGATAAATATAGGTTGGAGAACATTCACCTTCAACCAGATAAATTATGTGATTTCAAATGCTTACTAGAAAAAGGAGAATGGATAGAATATCACCCGGAAGACGAACTTTTAACCATCCCTAAGATATTTCCCCATCATTATATTCCCAAACGTTTTTTTGGTGAGAATATTCTTCATCTTCCCACTCTCAAGACCCATGTCCACACAACCATGACAGGAGCGATGAAGAATGCATTTGGTGCGCTTCTTCACCACGAACGACACTGGGCTCATGGAGCGATCCATGAAACCCTGGTAGATTTGCTCACTATTCAGAAAAGAATTTTTAAAGGGCTTTTTGCGGTAATGGATGGCACCTTTGCTGGTTCTGGTGCTGGTCCTCGATCCATGATACCGGAGGAGGCAAATCTTATCATTGCCTCAGGTGATATGGTTGCCATTGATGCAGTGGCCTCTAAGATCATGGGCTTTGATCCAATGGAGATTAAATTTATTCGATTAGCCCATGAGAAGGGTTTAGGTTGTGGGGACTTAAATGAAATCGAGATTGTGGGAGATGATATTTCTAATATAAATCTGAAGTTCAAGGCATTCGATAATCTTGCCAGTCGAGGGCAAAAAATGATCTACAGGGGAATCCTTAAACCTTTTGAACATCTTTTGATGAAGACAACAATCACACCGTGGTCTTATCTCGCCAGCCGAGCCTATTATGATTGGTTCTGGTATAATGTATACGGAAGGCGTTATGTGAGAAAATATATGAATACACAATGGGGAAGATTATTCCAGTCCTATCCAAGTTAAAACTACCATTTTATATAAATCCTCCCATTTTTTATACCATCCAAAGATTCACTCACCTCAATAGCTCTCCCTCACACATGATCTTGGGAAAGGGTACATTTCAATCTTCTATTACCCTCGTATATATAAGGTACCAAAAGCACTCAAAATTAACCGGAAGGTGATATCACTGTGTTCTTCAGGTTCGAACTAATTTTTGGAAATGAAAGTGTTTCCTGAGAAGGTGGTAATAACGATTACCATAAAGATGATTGAAGCGTAACGAGCGACTGTTATAGGGTGGGCGGTGCGGGGAGAGGATATAATAATCCTTGAGCACACCTAACGGATGGGAATACTAAAAGCTCTCTCATACCTTAATAGCTCACATTTACTTTGAATTCATCCCCTAAGGCTTGCAGATTAGTATCATACCTGCGGGCATAGATGG
>CAYYOQ010000167.1:0-5583 GCA_964473235.1 uncultured Thermodesulfobacteriota bacterium
CGATTAGTTGCGCAACACTAATTCATTCAAAGATTATATATTCGCTTGATTTGGGCCTAGTAAAGGCGTATTTTTATACAATTAATAGTAGTTAAGAAAAGAAAATATCTATATATTGTATTTTATTCTTGAATAATTTTTTTGTCTTTGTTATAAAGACACCTTCTTTATTAAGCTAAAGAGCGAAATATAAATTTCACAAAAGGAGGAAGTTTGATGAGAACTATTGCAATTGCTAATCAAAAGGGAGGATGTGGAAAAACGACTACCGCGATTAATCTTGCGTCATCGCTGTCCTTAAAGGGTCAGAGAGTACTGCTCATTGATGGTGATCCTCAAGCTCACGCCACTATGGGATTGAATATAAAGCCTTCTGATCTTGAGAAGAGTATGTATCATGTCATGACACCTCGGGAGGATGAGCTTTTATCACTAGAGGATATCATTATTACTATTAAAGATAACTTTGACCTTGCTCCCTCGAGCATTATCCTAAGCGCCGTTGAGCAGGAACTTGCGGGAGTGGAGGGGAGAGAAGAGAAGCTTTTACGGGCGCTCAACGCTCTCACCCAGCATTATCATTATATTATTATTGATTGTCCTCCCAGTATTGGACTTCTTTGCTTCAATGCGCTCCGTGCGAGCAAGGAGGTAATTATTCCCATTGATATGAGCCTTTTTTCACTACGGGGCGTGGCGAAATTAACGGAGATTATTATCTTACTTAAGGATAAGCTTGGCCACGATATCAAATCTCGTGCACTCATCACCATGTATGACTATCGAACCCGCTACTCGAAACAGGTTCTGGAGAAGGTGAGAGAGGAATTTGGTAAGAATGTGTTTGAGGCGGTGATTCGTTACACTATTCGCCTTAGAGAAACAGTAGACCATGGGGTTCCTATTGGTGACTTTGATAAACACTCTATTGGCAACCAGGATTATGAGCGGTTAGCTGAGGAGCTCTTACGTGCAGAAGTAGTGAGTGTAATGGAGGAGAACCGCGAATTGACTACCCCGCACGATATTTTACGCAGGACAGAGGAATATATTGAAGGAGTTAAAACCTCACCCATAGTGGAACACCTCATAAGTGAGCCTGAGGAATTTCCTTCTCAGCCGTTTAAGTCCCTATACTCAGATATGGTGGAGGCTATCGCACTCGAAGCCCCTGATGCGCTCTCCGAAGACGAAAGCGAAACGGAGTTATAAAAAAACGGTACTCACTAGAGGTAGCCTACCTTTAAAACAGAAATTCCACACGTAAGATAGCGTGCAATGAGGATAGTGTTTTCTTCCTCAAAAGACTTTCCCTTGGGATGGTTTAGTCTAAGTCTTTCCTAAAAAGTTTGACCTGTAACCGTTGCTGCGATATCTTGCGCTTGATTTTTAGAACAATTTACTAGTATGATTTCCGCGTGAGGATGATTACTCAAGAGGATGGGCTCTCAGTGTTCAAGTAAAGTGTGGGTTTATCTTGAGTAGAGGGGAAGCACGCACCATGTCAAAACTGAAAACGCCGGTGACGTCTGCGGTCAGGGTGTTGAGAACCGTAAAGGTTAATTTTTCTGACCACCTGTATGACTATCAGGAGAAGGGAGGGACGGCTGTTTCAGCACGAGAGCTGGGAGTAGACGAACACGCTGTTATCAAGACACTGATTATGGAGGATGACAGAAAGCGGCCGCTCATGGTCCTGATGCACGGTGATCTGCAGGTATCTGAGAAGCAACTCGCAAGAATCATTGGCGTAAAAACCATTTTGCCCTGTGCACCCGAGACCGCTCATAAACATTCTGGCTATCTGGTGGGAGGGACCTCACCGTTTGGTACTCGTACGGCGATGCCCATCTATATGGAGGAAACGATACTTAGTCTTCCTCGTATTTATATTAACGGCGGTAAAAGGGGTTATCTTATTGGAATAGATCCGAAGGAGGTGGTGCGCATTTTAAAGCCAACCATGGTGCGGATAGGGGTTGAAGAAGAATAGCAGTGAATGTACGGAAGCCTACTCCTTAATTGCTAACGTGAAATCAGTGACCGGGGCGTTGATGGAATCGATAGTTTTTCTATCGCAGCTATAGATGAAGGAGAAGTGCTTTTCAAGGTATGGTGTGGCCTCCCTCAAGGTAAAAAATTGCAAGCCGATCTTCTCATAGATACTATCGTACGCCTCTTTCTTTCCTGTGAGATTTAAATCCTCAACCATAATCAGAATATCTGCAAGAGGGGCAATGTTATCGATAGCCGCATATCCTCCATAGGGAATGCAAAAGCGTTCAAAGAGAAGGACAGGGGCATTAAGTTGTTTCGCGAGCTCGGGAGGGGGATCTTCTCTGAAATCCCAGAGAAAATCTTTAATGGTAAGCTGAGGAAATGATTTCCTCAAGCGTGCTCCTGTATCAGAAATACTTGGTGATTTATCAGAGATAATGAGGGGTATAGCACTAGAGTGCTGAAGCATCTTCTTACATACACCTGCCGTCACCTGCCCAGGGCCAGTACCTATCTCAATCAAAGTGCCAATGGTGACCTTTTTAATAATGGAAGAAACTAGGTCAACCGTGGTATCGGCAAACATCTTATAGAGTTCACTTTCAGCAATATCTTTATAGATTTTCTGAATAGCCGGGTTTGACCAGTCCCACTCCGACGTTTTGGTAATTTCCATGATGAGCCTCATCATCTCTACGATGGGGAGAAACACAGGGGGTGACTCATCATCCTTAACTTCTTTACCGGCGAGGAGCTTTTCAGATATATCAACGAGTGGTTTCCAGTTGCCAATGGTGCTCGTCGCTTTTTGATAATACCGCTCCATAGGGTCTTTGATGCATTCAGTATAGTTTCTCTGCTAATCATGGCGCCATACTCCTCCTACTTCAACGCAATAAGGATAGTGGTGCTAGGATAGTTGAGTTTCTTTTGAGCTCTTAAGTCAAACATAAAATGGTCACGAAAACATCTCTCTAAGATCGGCTTCATATCCCGGTAGAAGAGAGGGGAACTCCCAATTTTTTTACTAATCTCATCATACGCATAAAGCTCACCCGTGTAGTTAAACATATCGCCCAATACAACTATATCTGAGAAGTGTGCGATATTTTCTATCGCAGGGATGGTGGTATACATTATCGATGCCCGCTCGTATGAAAGACAGGGGTGCTGAATCCTGGAGAGCAGTTCCTTGGGTGGTGCCTCTTTTATATCCCACAAAAGTGTTTCCAGGTGTATCTGGGGATAGGTGACTTTCATTTTTTCCATGCTTTCCAGTACAATAGGATTGGCATCGGTGACCATGAGTTTAACGGAAAGGTTTTGTGTAGCTATCTGTTGGAGCATAATTTCGGTGAGGTTGCCTCGTCCCGCTCCAATTTCTACCAGCGTCTTAACGTCGGTAAGCGCTGCCACTCTCAATGAACTTTTTACGATGGTTTCTCCCCATAACCGGTAGTAGGGTGATTGTGCCATCTGGGCAAAACTCTCTCTTAACACGGGATTGTTCCAGTCAAACTTTCCCGTTGCTTCCATTTTTACTATTTCACGCAACATTCTAAATTCAAGAATATACGCTTCTGGAATTTCTTTTTCATTTACCTCCTCTCCGTCTAAAATTTGTTGTGTTGCTCCCGCAAATACTTTCCACTGAGCAAAGTGGGTGACCATAAAATCAACATACTTCTCCTCTAAATCCGAAACCTTTTCTTTAATCATTTCGTGCGTTATCATTCCTTGCTCCTCCTGGTGGTGATAGAGATAAATGAAATTGAATTCATATTCAATGTAACTATTTCATAAAAGGGATGTAGAAATCCCTTTGCTTCAATGAGTTATGGCACACGCTTAGCGGCCTACCTAGTAAGGGCATCCAGGAGTAACCATTACTTACCAACAAGTTTTTCAATAAGTTTCACTGCACCCTTATGAAGGTCAGCCTCATCATATCCAATTTCTATCTTGCAGTGCGTTTTAAAAAATAATCCATAGATGAGTATTTCGATGCCTCCGCACAAGATTTGTCGTAACACACTTGGTTTAAGAGATTTGTCAAATACGTCCAGCTTTTGTCCCTCGGCTATTATTGTATCTATGGTTTCAAGAAGTTTTTTATTTTCTCGGATTATGCTCTGACGTTTTTCCTGTAAATTTTTTTCTTTAATCATCACGATATGAGGTAATGCCTCATTGAGAACTTTTATTATGTACAGAGCCTTCTCATCTTTAACCAACGACTCTTCAAGATTATGAAATACTACAAAAAGCTTATCGAAGGGATCTCTCATGGTAGAAAGTTTTTTCTGGTTTGACTGATTGATCGTTTGCCAAAAATGGAGCACAATGGAGAGGAGCACATCGAGCTTGTTCTCGAAGTAAGCATATACCAGGCCAGTTGACATCCCGACTTCCCTGGATATTTCCGCTATAGTGGCGTACTGGTATCCCTTCTGAGCGAACACTTTGGTTGCCGCATCTAAAATCACATTCCTTTTTAAATCTTTCATCAAATTTTCCTGGGTTCAGCTATTTCACAGGGTGTAATTAATAATGCCCCATAATGAATATGAATTCAATTTCATTTTAATGAAGTTATGTCTACATGTCAAGTGAAAACATAAGCAAAAAAAGGGAGAAACATTTAAAGTTGAAGAGGTCCATGTGGTGAGAAAGTCTTTGCGTATGTGTACAATTGTTGTGGAGCAGGAAACCCCCTTTAAAAATGCTTTGCCTTAAAAGTGCTAAAGTGATATTCAATTTTTATAATTCAAAGAGATGTATTGGCTGTGTTCAAGTAGAAGGGTGGGCTAAAGAGGCGAAGGGATAGCGCTGATGGAAAAAGAAATCGCTCTTGTGTTTTCCTATCACCAGCACCATAGGTATAGTTTTAATTCACTTGCGGGGGCACTGGAGACAGCTGGGATTTTCTCTCTGGTGAAGCTCTATTTTATACCCCGTGAAGAGGAAATGGTGTCAGCGTTAAGCTCGGTCCTTAATGCGCACGAAAAGGTGGTAGTGGGAATCTCATTTTTTTCAACTCAGATTTTAGAAGTGAACACACTGATGAAAATCTTGCAAGAACATTTTGGGCAGAGACCTCTCTATATTGCGGGTGGACCTCATCCCACGGGAGACCCTCTCGGGGCGCTCAACATGGGATTCGACATAGTGGTGAGAGGTGAGGGTGAGGAGACGCTCATTGAACTTTTGAAAAGGATTAGTAGTGGTGAAGATTACCGCACCGTGAAAGGCATTGCGTTTATTAATGATAATGGAAATTATTACGTTACAGGCATACGCTCTCCCCACTGCTTGGATAGGTATCCCCCCTTTGCCGTCACCTACAAAAAGGTAGGTCCTGTAGAGATAACAAGAGGGTGTTCCTTCCGTTGTGCGTTCTGCCAGACCCCGTATCTCTTTGGTAGAGAGGTGAGACATAGAAGCATAGAGAACATTTGCCATATTGTTGAGGTAATGAAGGGCAGAAATCTTTCTGTTATCAGATTTATTACTCCCAGCGCATTTTCATACGGTTCGGAAGATGGCAAGGCGGTGAATGTTACCGTATTAGGTGAGTTACTAAGT
>CAYYOQ010000168.1:0-5582 GCA_964473235.1 uncultured Thermodesulfobacteriota bacterium
TCACTGAAATAGCAACTGAGAAGAACTCGACCACGCTCTTTCCAATACCGATAGACCTTTTCAAGCCTTTCTTGAAAAAGATTGAAAAGGGGTAAGAATGACTGCAAATCTTAAAGCGAATGGTGAAGGTATCTGGGTATGATTGATGAACGTCGGTGTGCTTGATTACTGAATAATAACTTTTTCGAGAGGGTTTTTAATAGGAAGCCTTATGGTGAAAATGGTACCTTTCGGTTTTCTCCTGCTGACTTCAATAGTGCCATCATGGGCATTAATGATTTGGGCTGATATGGTGAGACCAAGGCCGGAACCGGTAGTTTTGCTGGTAAAGAACGCATCAAATATCCTATCTAGATCTTCGTCGGAGATACCTACACCGGTATCTGCAATTTCAATTCTCACCCACTGGCGGTCGCGGAGAGTTGCAATAGAAAGAGCACCTCCCTCAGGCATGGCCTCGAGCGCATTTCTCACAAGGTTGATCACTACCCGTCGTATCTGGTTTTCATCTATCAAGAGTGGAGGGATAGCTGCATCAAACTGTGTTTCAACATGAACGTCACCCTTCTCTATTTCAGAGCTTAAGACTTTGATGGTGCTTTCTATCATGCTGTTTAGAGCAGCGGTTTCGCAGGCAAGGGCAGCAGGTTTGGCAAAATTGAGAAAATCAGAGAGAATACTTTCCAATCGTTCTATTTCTTCAACGATAATTTTTATATAGTTTCTATTGATTTCTTCTCCAGGATCTTTTTTCAATATGCGCCGTGCGAATCCCCCGATAGATACCAGGGGATTTCTGATTTCATGGGTGATTTTGGCAGCGACTTTGCCCATCGCTGATAATCGCTCATAGCGAATCAGCTTATCACGGTTTTCCCTAATTTCGTTGTAGGCAGTACTAAGTTCATGTATTTTTTCTTCCAGATTTTTATAAAGATTAGAGTTTTCTATGGCGATGCTGGCGAGGTTTGCAAATGTTCGCAGACGCTCCACTTCTTCATTGCCTATGGGCTTTCTATTAATAAAATTATCAGCGAGGAGCACCCCAAGTGGTTTCTTTCTTGAAATGAGAGGGACCAGTGCAAAGCAGTCTGTCCCTAAAAGTGTGATAAAATCTTTATCGATAAGGGTGTTATACGATCCATTGGTGATATTGAATGTTTTATTCTGATATACCGCCTGAGTAAAGATAGTTTCCTTTCCTTTTAAGGGTACTTTCAGCTGTTTCACCAGATTATTGATGGGCACATCGTCTTTTGATAACTCTCCATGCCGGGATTTGAGGAGCTCTTTAAGGGTGAGATTTTCTCCTGCCAATCTTCCCCAGATTGAATAGGCGTCTTCAGCGCTGAGTGAACCAGTTGCCAACTTTCCCTCCAGAAAGGTTTCTTTCTCATTGATCAAAAAGAGAAACGATCGGTTAAAGCCCAGTGCTTGATAGGCGGTAGTCCCGATTAATATCATCTGGAGGATCTCATCGAGGTTAAGGGTGCTTAAGAGAACGGTGCAAAGCTCATTCATGAGGGAGAGCTCTGTCGCTCTATCTCGCAATTTAGCTTCAAGTTCTTCTCTAGTTTTATATTCCATGTAGTACATTTCCTATGAGAGAAGAAGGGTAAAACCTGAGGAGGGAGAAAAAATTACCTTTGTAGTGCTTACCATGCCTCTATCATATCGGTAATTATTTAAAAATAATTAGTGCGATGAGGTCACTGTCGGAAAAGAATGAAAGACAATAATTTCTACACGATTGAGGGGAGTAGCAATGGCTGGAAGACTAACGAGTTGTAATAAACTGTATAGGTAGTTCCTCCTTAGTGATTTTACTTCCGATGGAGTTGCCACATTGAGTACAGAGATAATCGTATTTGTCTCCTTCTGGAAGTACCAGCAGCAATTTTTTCCTCACCGGGACAGCTTGTTTGCACTTGGGGCAAAAAAGCATGGAGGCCTCAAATTCACGGAATTGCTCGGGAGGTTGAGTGGTAGTTCTTCTCGGATTGTTAAGCGTTCTTTTTAAGAGCTTCATAAAAGGTAAGCTTTTTCTTTAGCATAGTATATCATAGTAGTGTAATTTATGCTACTTTTTATTTACTAGTCTATCCCAGCCATTCAAATGCGGTTAATAAAATAGTGTCATACAAGGTGTGGATGCCTGCAATGATTTATCATTGTTTCTGTAACACGAGGCATGTCCACCCCGTGTGGTGATAGGTATCACATAAAGACAACTTTTTGGACACCATCTTCCTTGCAACTTTTGCGTTGTGCTCTTCGAGTATGCCGGAGAGAATAAGGAGACCACCCTCTGCAAGATGGTAATAGAGGTCCTTGCGCAATTTAATAATAACTTCAGAGAGGATGTTAGCCGCTACCAGATCAAATTTCCCCTCTACTTTTTTTAGTGACACAGTCTGTACCTCTACTCTATCACTGACGCAATTCTTTTCTGCATTTTGTTGAGCATACCTCAAGGCAATAGGGTCTATATCAATTCCCACAATTCGCGGGATGCCCAGTTTGGCGGCGGCAATACTGAGGATGCCAGAGCCTACACCTACGTCCAGCATGGAATAGATAGATTTAGTGCCATTTCCCATAAGGTGTTCTATAGCTTCCAAACACATTCTGGTGGTGGGGTGGGTTCCAGTACCAAAGGCCATTTCTGGATCCATTTCGATGATGATATCCCCCTCTTCAGGTAGGTAGAGTTCCCAGGAAGGCTTGATGATGAAATGTGTACCTATCCTGGTGGTAGTAAAAAATGTTTGCCATTTCTTATTCCAATCTTCATCTTTAGTAATTTTTAACCTCATCTGAGGATGCTCTTGTAGCAAGTGAAGTTCTCTGAGGGATTTGAGGTATCGTTCAAGAGCAGTTATCTTCTGCTGAAAGTGGATATCTTTCTTGAGATAGGCACAGATGAGTTTATGGTCTTGCTTGTCAGTTTTGACTTTTCCTGAGAGAGGATCTACGCGTTCCTCATCTACCACCACACCATTAGCCCCCAGCTCGATAAAAAAATTAGCCAATGAATCCTGCAGGCGCTCATGGATTTCGATAGAAATTTCAACCCATGGTTCTTCTGAAGGCGAAATGGTAGTGGGGTGAATGTAATTTCTCATGCCACTAGTTCTACCAGAAACTTTCTGTTCATGCAACAGTTAGATGATAGCAAGGGTAGCCCATGGTTTTCCTTGACTTGCGCATTTTATGGGGGTAACGTGTACCAGATTCTTTTCTCGAAATAGTTAAGGGAGCAAGAGTGAAGATTGCTGAGATATTTACCAGCATCCAGGGAGAGTCAACCTACACAGGTCTTCCCTGTACCTTTATTCGTTTCGCCGGATGTAATCTTAGATGTGCCTACTGCGATACCCCTTATGCGTTTGAAGAGGGGGAGGAGTTAACCCTTGGTGAGGTTACGGATAAGGTGAGAAAGGCAGGAATTGTACTGGTCGAGCTCACCGGGGGTGAACCTCTGTTGCAAGAGGAGTGCTATGAGCTGATGGACTCCCTGCGCAAGAAAAAGTATACCGTACTGCTTGAGACTAACGGGACCGTATCCGTTGAAAAGGTAGCTGAGGGCATTGTAAAAATCGTTGATTTTAAATGTCCCAGTAGTGGTATGTCGGCGTATAATGATTTTTCTAATGTTAATTGTCTTGATCACCAGGATGAGGTTAAATTCGTCATCGGCACCAGGGAGGACTTTACCTGGGCGAGAGACGTAGTTGACCGATATACACTTTTGAGTAAGTGTAAGGTACTGTTTTCACCTGTGGTTCCCACTCTGGAGGCGAGGAAATTGGCGGGATGGATTTTGGAAGGGAAACTCCCGGTGAGGTTACAGTTACAACTCCACAAATTGATCTGGCCGGAGTTGACCCAGGGAGTGTGAGTGTTGATGCAGAAAAAAGTTACGAGTTACGCGTTTAATGGCATGCAATGCTTGCTAGCGTGCCTGCTTGCAAGCCCAAAGGAGGATTATCTTTAATGTGGTGAGGAAGTGTGATGGAGATTAAGACAGATTTTTTAGTGCTTGGCAGTGGAATTGCGGGTTTAAGCTTTGCGCTGAAAGTGTGCAGGTACGGTTCGGTGGCTATTATTACTAAAAAGGAAAAGATTGAATCAAGCACTAACTACGCACAGGGAGGAATTGCCAGCGTGGTAGGTATGGATGACTCTTTCGGCTTACATATTGCCGATACCCTTGCCGTGGGGGACGGACTTTCTCAGCCTGAGGTGGTGAAGAGTGTGGTTCAAGATGGGCCTGCGAGAATAAATGAACTGGTTGAGTGGGGGGTCAATTTTTCTAAGAGTGGGAGGGACAAGAGCGGTTCCTTTGATCTGGGGAGAGAGGGTGGCCATAGCCGGAGAAGAATTGTTCACGCGCAAGACCTCACCGGTCGGGAGATCGAGAGGGCTCTGGTAGAGCAAGTGGAGTCTCAAAAGAATATTAAGATCTACGAACACCACTTTGCTATTGACCTGATCACCGCCTCCAAGGTGAAGGGCGGGAAAAATAGTGGCGACGTGTGCTACGGCGCATACGTATTGGATAGTGATACCAGAGAAGTCCATACCTTTATCGCCAAGGTGACACTGCTCTCAACGGGCGGAGCGGGAAAGGTGTATCTCTTTACCAGTAATCCCGATATTTCTACTGGAGATGGTATGGCCATGGCCTATCGCGCCGGTGCCAAGATAGCCAATATGGAGTTTATTCAGTTTCATCCCACCTGCCTCTATCACCCTCAGGCCAAGAATTTCTTAGTCTCCGAGGCATTGAGAGGGGAGGGGGGAGTATTACGCCTCAAGGATGGTACCCCCTTAATGGATAAGTACCACCCTCTGAAGAGCCTCGCACCGAGGGACGTGGTGGCCAGGGCAATCGATAGCGAGCTGAAAAGGAGTGGGGAAGAGAATGTGCTCCTCGATATGACCCACAAGCGCAGGGCTTTTCTTAAAGAGAGATTTCCTAATATTTATGAAAGGTGTAGGTCACTCGGCATTGATATGGCAATCACCCCTATTCCGGTAGTCCCCGCTGCTCACTACATCTGTGGAGGGGTGGTGACTGACTTGGAGGGGGAGACCGCGATTAAAAGACTCTATGCCTGCGGGGAGGTAGCCTGTACCGGTTTGCATGGGGCAAACCGTCTCGCGAGCAACTCCCTGCTGGAAGCGTTGGTATTTGCGCATAGAAGTGCTCACCAAGCTATAGCCGAGGTAAAGGAGAAGGGATTTTCTCTCCTCTCCATCAAGCCATGGGACCCCGGAAAAGCGGTGAATATTGATGAGTCGATAGTGATTGCTCATAACTGGGATGAGGTGAGGAGGTTGATGTGGCACTATGTGGGGATCGTGCGATCTAATAAAAGGTTAGAGCGGGCACATCGGAGAATTGAGCTTTTACAGAGAGAAATCACTCAGTACTATTGGGATTTCATTCTCACGGGAGATCTCATAGAGTTGAGAAATATTGCACTGGTGTCGAAGTTAATCATTAGCTGTGCCCTCAGGAGAAAAGAGAGTCGGGGGCTTCACTACACCTTAGATTACCCGCAGAAGGATGATCT
>CAYYOQ010000169.1:0-5545 GCA_964473235.1 uncultured Thermodesulfobacteriota bacterium
AGGTTATTCTTAAGGCTTTCCTGAGCCCTTTGAAGCCCGTCACGGGGAATATACTTTTGCCTTAAGAGCTCATCTCGCTCTAATTTATGTCCTAAAATGATATTTTTCATATTTGAACTGCATAAAAATACTATTTTCTGTGCAGTATAACATTAAATTTCGCATTTAGATAGAAAAAAATTAGGTAAAGGGAATTTTATTCTAGGACTTGAGGATGAATGCCACGAGGTCTTTCTTTTCTTGTTCGGTGAGTTTCACATACTCTTTTTCTTCACGCTTGGGTAGAGAGTACTATTGGTGTGGGGGAGAAACATTGCGGCAATGAATTCTTCCATGAATTGAGGATTGACGGAGAGTTCAAGGTAGGTCATCTTTTTTGCAATGAGATGAGCTTCTTCGAACGCCTGTTGGGAGAGGAGTGCCATTCGCGCGCCGCTCAAGGAACTGTTGCCAATGAAAATAATCTTTTCTCTGGGGATATCAGGGAGGAGACCAATGGTGATCGCGCTTTCGATATTCAGGTAGTTGCCGAATCCTCCCGCCACGAAAACGCGATCCAGATTTTTAAAATTCACCCCCACACTTTCAATGAGCACTTTAGCGGCAGAGAAGACCGCTGCTTTGGATTTAATGATATTACTGATATCTGTTTCAGTGAAGACAATATCCTTTCCTGTCTCAGATTCTTGGGCGAAGGCTACAATAAATTCTGCCTCCTCTTCACGGTGACGGATGCGTGGGTTGTGAGGATTATTGTGAAATTTTCCTGTGGGGTCTATGAGATTGTTCCGAAAAAGCTCAGCCAGGAGGTCAATGAGCCCAGAGCCACATATGCCTCGGGGTTTGGCTCCACCCAAAACGGAGAGCTCAACTTCATCACCTTCGATTGTTACTTTTTGAATGGCTCCGGTGGTTGCCCTCATCCCGCACTTAAGCCCACCTCCTTCAAAGGCAGGACCTGCAGACGCAGAGCAGCAGACCAGCCACTCGCTATTGCCGAGCGCGATTTCTCCATTGGTTCCCAAGTCAAGAAGCGCCGAGAGTTGAGGGGCATTGTTTATACCAGATGCGAGCACCCCTGCAGTAATGTCACCGCCCACATAGCTGCTCACCCCTGGCATGAAGGTGATCACTGCGTGGGGGAGCAGAGTGATTCCAATATCTGAAGCCCGCAGAGGGGTGTAGCTATTGGATGCGGGGATGTAAGGTTCAAGTCTGATGAAGCAAGGCTCCAGGTGGAGCAGGAGATGAGTCATCGTGGGATTTCCCGCAGCCACCAGAGCAGTAATCTGTTCCATTGGGATACTGTTTTCTGAAACGAGCTGGTCGATGAGCTGATTAATATTCTCTACAATTGCTCTATGGAGGGGATCAAGCCCGCCTTTAGTACAGGCAAAGATGATACGGCTAATCACATCCTCTCCATAGGTAATCTGCTTATTATAGGCGGCACTCACATCGACTACCTCGCCGGTGACGAGATTTACCAGCTCAGCTACCACCGTAGTAGTGCCCACATCCAGGGCAATGCCAAAGTTATGCGTAGAGGTATCACCGGGTTCTATAGTAATAATTTCTATGGTGCCGTTGTGCTCCCAGGTGGTTACGGTTACTTCCCAATTGCTCTGCCTGAGCAGAGTGGGTAAGGTTCTCAGACAGGGTAAATTCATTATGGGGGTAGTACTACCTTCTCTCTTCTTTATCTCTCGGAAGAGGCGCTCTTGATCAGGGAGGGTGTCGCTGAGCGTAGGTCGGGGAAGTTTTAAAAAGGTTTTACGGGTCAGAGGATGGTAGTGGGAAATCTCTCTTCGATCAGTGAATTCGATGCTCATCTTTTCTGGTGGGCTATAGGCAAGCGTTTTCCCGGTGGTGAGAATATGTTCTTCAGCCAACACCTCGGGAGAAGGAACAGAGACGATAAGGTTACTGTATACTCTTGTCTGACACGCGAGCACGTAATTTTTCTGAATTTCATCTGGTGTGAGAAAGGTTATGAAAGAGGGCTTTCTCTCGAGGTGACCTTCTAGGATCTGTACCTTGCATCTCCCACAGACACCCTCTCCGCCGCATTCACTGGTAAGGTAGATGCCTGCCTGATGAGCTGCCGAAAGGAGACTTTCTCCTTCTTTTACTTTTACCTCTTTTTTCTCAGGTTCAAATATAACTCTGTACTCGTTCATCTGAAGTGTATCACTCAGGATAATTTTTCTATCCGAACGGCACATGCCTTGAGCTCGGGAATTTTTGCGCTAGGATCCAGTGGGGTACTGGTGGTTAAAATATTAGCAGCACTTTCTACAAAATGGAAGGGGATAAAAAGAGTACCCGGTAGGATGATCGAAGTGATACGGGTCTTAATACTGATTTCACCTCTCTTAGAGGCTACCTTTACCGTTTCTCCATCGTTAATGCTGAGCTTTTCAGCATCATCCGGGTTGATTTCTACGTATCCTTCAGATAATTGAGTGGTGAGGGTAGGGGATTTTCTGGTCATGGTTCCCGTGTGGTAGTGAAAGAGCACTCTGCCGGTGGTGAGGACGTAGGGGTAAAGGTCGTCAGGTTGCTCAGCAAGCGGGGTGTATTCCACAGGAAAGAACTGGCCCATGCCGCGAGCAAATTGATGTTGGTGAAGAAACGGTGTGCCAGGATGTTCCCGGGTGGGACAGGGCCAGGGGATACCACCTGTCTCAAGCCTCTGATAGCTGATTCCACCATACGAGGGGGTTACTGAAGTAATCTCAGCCATAATTTCTTCGGGGGAATGGTAGCTGAGTCCCTCATAGCCCATTCGTGTGGCAATCTCTCCTATAATCCTCCAGTCTTCGCGACACTCACCAATGGGCTCTATCGCCTTACGAATTCTCTGAACAGTTCTGTCAGTTGAGGTAAAGGTGCCGTCTTTTTCAGCAAAGCTCGCCGCGGGTAATACCACATCAGCGAGGGTGGCGGTTTCGGTGAGAAAAATGTCCTGTACCACCAGGAACTCAAGTTTTTCTAATGCCTCCCTCACGTGCTGGATATCGGGGTCAGAGACCACGGGGTTCTCTCCCATGATGTAGAGTGCTTTTAGCTTCTTTTCGAAGGCAGCGGGAATCATCTCAGTGATGGTGAGGCCAGGCTGATTATTAAGCCCGGTTACGTTCCAGGCTGCTTCCATTTTCTTCCGTGCGTGAGGGTCGCTCACGCTCTGGTAACCTGAGAACACATTGGGCAGTGCACCCATATCACAGGCACCCTGAACATTATTTTGACCGCGGAGTGGGTTCACCCCGCTCCCCGGTTTCCCCACGTTTCCGGTTACCATGGCGAGGTTGGCAACTGCCAGGACCTGGTGGGTTCCTGTAGCAAATTGGGTAACACCCATGCAGTAAATGATAGACGCCGGGTTGGCCTTGGCATAGAGAAGGGCAGCCTCTCTAATTTTTTCTTGAGGGACTCCTGTGATCTTTTCCACCCTTCCCGGTGGATAGTGTTCGACCACCGATTTTAAAGATTCGAGACCTTCGGTGCGATGTTTTATGAACTCATCATCCTGAAGGTTTTCTCTAAGGATGATATGAATCATGCCGTTGAGCAAGGCAATGTTAGTGCCTGGGTGAAGCTGGAGGTGGATACTGGCAAATCCGGTGAGATCAATCTTGCGGGGGTCAGCAATGATTAGGTGGGCACCCTTTTCTCGGACTGCTCGCAAAATGCGCCTCCCGATGAGAGGGTGCTGTTCAGTGGTATTAGACCCGATGATAAATATCAGCTTCGCATCTTCGATCTCATCGATGGCATTAGTCATCGCACCGCTGCCAAATGATGCCGCAAGACCTGCGACGGTGGAAGAATGTCAAAGCCGTGCGCAGTGATCGATGTTGTTGGTCTTGATGACTGCGCGGGCAAATTTCTGCATGAGGTAGTTTTCTTCATTGGTACATTTAGCAGAGCTGAAAATACCAATGGCATCACTTCCCTCACTTTGGGTGATTTTATGTAAGCTTTCGGCTACCCGTTGCAGCGCATGATCCCAGGAGGTCTCTTTAAAAGCCTTGCCTCTGTCCTCTCTGATGAGAGGAACCGTGAGCCGGTCAGGATGATGAATAAATTCATGAGCACTCCAGCCTTTAATACAAAGTTTTCCCTGACCTGCTCCCTTGCTGCTTGGCAGTACTCCCACCACTTTGCCATCTCTTACCTTTAAGAAGAGGAGACAGCCGGTGCCGCAATAAATACAGGTGGTGGGTATTTTACTGCTCATGGTGGTCATAGGGTGTTGCACTTATTTTCAAATGAGGGATCTTTTACTTTGTGACTCGAGTAGTAGAGACTATCCAGGGTATATCCCATGGCCACACCCAATAGCTGAAGGTAGTAGAGCACCGGGAGGGTAAAATCCAATTTCAACTTGCGCACTGCCATCAGTTGGCCAAGGTCAAACTGCTGATAGCAGAAGGGACATGCGACTGCAATACAGTCTGCCCCTGCCTCTCTCATTTGGATAAGTTTATACTCAAGCAGCTTATGTGAGCCGTCCTGTTTCCCGGAGAGGGTGAGGGATGAACCGCAACACTGAGGTTTTAAGTCATAGTCAACGACAGTAGCTCCCAGTGCGGCTACCATCTCGTCAAAAATGGTAGGATCAAAAGGGTCATCGAAGTTCATAACTTCCTTGGGGCTGAAGAGATGACAGCCGGTGTGGGTAGCAATCTTAAGATTTATTAATGGTTTTTTTATGTATTTTTTTAAATTGGTTAAACCTATATCTTTAAGTAATACTTGAATAAAGTGTGTGACTTCTATTTCGCCTCGGAACTGGTGAGAGGTTTCTGAAAGATGCTGATTAACCTTTTCCTTTAAGCCAGGTGTGTGTTTTAAAGAAGCATTTACCTGGGCAAGGGTATTGAGGCACCCGTTGCAGAGGGTGATGATATTCAGTTTTTTTTCTTCGGCGAGGCAGATGTTCCTCGCGGCTATGGTCATCCAGGTGAGGTGATCAACGCCGCTCCACTGGATAGGATCAGGGCAGCAAGAGAATTCAGGAATATCTATAAGCGCTATGCCGCATTCCGTCAGAATTTTTCTCGCAACTGCCTCGAGATGGGGAAGCTTAGTCGGGATCAGACATCCTCTGAAAAAGGCGTAACGGGTAACCATCTACTTAACCAATGTTCTTATTTTCTCTTCTAGCCCGGTTTTTTTTATAATCAGCTGGATTTCTTCTTGAGCCTTACATGCTAAAGGCGGAAGATGCAATGCTTCACGGAGTCGTTGGGTCGCTGAGGTAATGGGAAAAGATAGTCCTGTGGTGATAACAGCGTTGACCACTGCTTTAATTCCCTGTGGGGCTACGCCTTTTTCAAAAGAAAGTTCCTTAAGATCGGTGAATACCTTCGCGGGATTTACGTCTTGGGGGCAGATTTCGTGGCATTTATGACACGCTGCACACGACCAGAGGTTGGGGTTGGTGAGGGGATTCTCGCAGGTGAATAGGTCATACACATAGCTTGAGGTGGGACTATATTCTTCCAGGTACTGAATGGGGCAGACCAGCGCGCATACA
>CAYYOQ010000170.1:0-5531 GCA_964473235.1 uncultured Thermodesulfobacteriota bacterium
TCATCGCCATCCCTTTGCCCCTATCCTTTTCGTAGGTATAGTCAGCAACCATGGTGATAAACTGTGGATAGCCCAGAATCAGTCCAACTCCAATGATGAGACGAATTATGTAAGTGGTCAAAAGACCGGGAGCGAAATCAACAAACTCCGCTGCCTTCGAGGGGACAAAGCTTGCCAGTGCACAAATCTGGGCCGCCAATCCGCCGGGAATATTCAATACATCAGCAATGTTATTTGCTAGCGTAAGCAAATAGTAAAAGATCATAAGCACGATAAATCCTAAAAGCACCAGAATTTTTCTCCCTACTTTATCAGAAAGCACACCTATAACTGCCACCAGCGCAAGCGTGGCAATCTGACTCATGTTTTGAAGCAATCCATTTATAGAACCTGTAAAATCTTGGTTTATTTTTATCACGTCTTTTAAAAATGCCGGCTGGATTATTGCGGGAATAGTCATCATTACACCCATTATCAGGGTGTTAAAAAAGAGAAAGAAAAAATTTCCCTTGGTTAAGTCAGGTGGAATTTCCATGCCAGCAAACTTCTTTACCGATTGCTTTGCCCCCTTCTTTTCTGCCATACGCACCTCCTCGTTTAATGTTTAGTATGTACTGGTTGTATAAAATACATCATATTAGGGCAGACAAGTCAACTTTTTAGTTTCTTATCTATTAGGAAAACATCCCCTGATCCGCGATGCAAGCAGTGCGTCGAGGGGAACACTCATGATTTTTTGAAACTTGCTGATAATCTCTGGCCTCTCTTTTTTAATCTGAGGCATCAGCTTCTCCAGGGCTTTATTCATGTTCCCTGATAGCTTGAAGGGATTGAGGTTATAGGGAAGGGGTTCTTTGATCAAGCCATAGAGATAGTTCGCATCTTCTTGTGTCAACAGGTTGGAAAGGGCAAACCCCCTCAGGTAGTGACGGTAATCGTGGGAACCCGGAAAAGATTTTTTCCACCAGTCAATGTAGCTTACCACACCCTCCCGACTTACCTTCCCCTCCTTTAAGGCAACCGCTACCGCACGTGCTGCCTGATGGCCAGACATAAGGGAACCGGTTATCTCTGCCTCCTGCGTCCAGGCAGCATCACCCACGAAGAGCACATTATCTCTAAAAGGCTCCTCAAGCGGCGACCAGATATTTTCAACACAGGCGGTCTTCCGATTAATCTGAGGGTTTTCAAACCAGTGGGCAAAAGGGCTCTCGTAAATAAAGTGGTGCATCCTCTCCAGGTAGTCAACCCTGGTATCCAGAACCCCTCCGATATTTACCACATAATCACCACCTTCATAGGCACTGGGGAGAATGAAGTGGGAATAGGGGATTTTAGATTTTGGATCAACCCCTTTCGCAACAATAAAGATCTCTGGTTGAGGCAGATGTACTCCCGTTAAATAGAAATTGATACACACCAGCGTCCCATAGAAGCTCCGCTTCTCATTTAAGCCCATGACTTTGGCAATCCTTGAATTTACCCCATCCGCCGCAATCACCAAGGGCGCTTTAAATGAGACCCCCTCATCTGAGAAGACCTCCAGGCAATCACTATGTCTTTCCAGATTAGTTACATTAGTAGCGGGAAAGACTTTGAGTCCAAAGGCAACCGCCTCTTTAAGAAGCCCTTCCAAGAGCTTTCCTTTATCGTACACAATGGAGAGACGTCCTGCCTCACCCTTCTTGATATTTTCCTCATAAGTACCCACCCGTATATAAGACTTGCCATCAGGTGAGTAGATATGCCACCCATAAAAATTCTTGTAGGGGCCCTGATAGCTCACTGAAAAACCATTGAGGGGAAATACGATTCGCTTGGTGTGCTGATTAAAATACATCCGCTCACTGCAAAAGAAATCGCTCTCCAACACCAGCATGGTGGCGCACGCCCTTCTAATGGTGGTGATCTCCCTCTTTCGTTCTAAAAGGGCTACTTTGAGACCACTCTCACTTGCCGTCTTAGCAGCCATTACCCCCGCAGGACCAGCTCCTACCACAACCAGGTCGAAATAGTTTTTCATACTAAAGAGATTCCTTTATGAAATTGAGTCTAATAAAATGGTGAGCTATAAAATAAGGAAGGAGGACAGCTATTCCTTTTTCTGCGGTTTGAATGTTAATGTCTCTTCTAAGGAGGCTTTACCCATAAGCGCCTCAAATTTCTTGGCGATATCTGGTCGTTCTTTGCGTATCTGATCCATATGGCTCAAGATCGCCCCTTTGACCACATCGGGCGCGGTGTTCTCGCTAATGTAGCAGTTATCACACACCTCTTGATCCGTTAAACCAAAGATATAGTCGAGTTCCTCATCATTTAATGCGTGCAAACCAAAACTACGGGAGGCCTTTTCCATCTCCCCTGGCCAACAATACTCAAAACTGCTCCTCCAGAAATCGCTATACTCCTTAAAGCCCTCACCGGTCTCAAGGTGCTTGAGAATTGCTTTTGCAGCACGGTATCCATACATCACTGCCCCTTGGCAGTAGGTTTCAATGAACGCTGCGGCATCGCCCACCACCACAATGTTTCCCTCCACAGGGTCCATGATTGGAGTATAAAAATTGAGCGCGGCAGAACCGGTGTGCACAACCTTTGCCTTCTTAAACCAGTGAGAAAATCTCCCCGCGCTGATGAAATAATCCAGACCCTGCTTCGCAGAAAAGCCTCTCGGGGTGCCGCACATCAAATCTATTATGGGCTTATCTCCTGGCTTAGCCGTGGGCAGGTGCTTGGCGAGCATATAGAGCTGGCTTTTTCCATCCTTGGTATGGCCTTTCCCGATGAAGGTTATCCAGGAATTAGGATAAGGCATTTCCACCCCCTCCAGAAAGTAGGAGGCAACATGGTATGAGGTAATGTACTTTCGTTTTTTAAAAAGCTCCAATCCCCTCACGATTTGTGAATTTACCCCGTCTGCCGCAACAGCGACCTTACCGCTCACCTCTTTCAATGCCCTGGAGCTACATCCTCGTAATACTACCTTGACCCCTCCATGGTAGTTCTCCGCTTTAAGCCCCGCGGTCTCAGTTAAGACATCAACCCCTGCCGTCTCTGCATCTGCGAGAAGGTTCCTAAGCAATACCTCTTTGCTGTAAGGCCAGGCAACACCTTTCTCATTGGCCATGGTAAGCTTCTTCTCACCAGGAGAGAGCCTGATGCTCCTCTCTAATTTTACCCACTGTCCGGTATACCGCACGGTGATTCCCGTTTTCTCAAAATGGATATTATTATTCTGAACGCTCACGGTATCCCCGTGAGTATTGGGCTCAGTAATCAGGGCGGTGCAGCAGCAACGGTTTATCTTGGGGATATCTTTCTTAACATCAACCAGTAATACCTCCTGTCCCTCTCTGGCGAGGGTAAGCGCAGCCATTAATCCCCCAGGCCCTGCACCGATTACCACGACATCGTATTGATTCTTCATAACTAAACTAGTAAGTTGATTAGGATTCGGATATTACTCAAAAGCGGTAGTAACACGCTTTCAAACTCGAAATCCGAAGCACCAAATCCAAAACAATATCGAAATCCAACTATCAAATGTATAACTTCTTTTGAAATAAAACTTTTGGGATTTTGTGCTTTGGTCATTTGGTATTGTTTCGTGCTTCGGATTTAGAATTTCGGATTTCATGCGTAGCATATTTTTGAGAAGCCTCATAGGGATTACTGGGAACGTTAAGGAGTATAACCTCCGGAAAACGGCATTCCGGATAGATCGCATCTACTCCACACAACGCCTGACAGGTTCCGCACTCAATACAGGAAAACCGATCGATAAAGGACTTATCCTCGATAAAACGGATCGCCAGCCTCGGGCATAAATTCACACAGGCACCACATCCCACACAAATCTCTCGATCAACCATCATCTGCTAGTCTCCGCTTACTCCCGACAGATGGGACAGATATCAAAGTGATCCTCTTTAAGGTTAACCTTCTTACGCAGGTACTCCAGCTGAAATTCAGGGGCAATAATTTCACCGCACTTTTTACACCGCTTCATCGCCAACCCGACCTTCCAGTTATCGATAATCCGAGCGGGGCCCGCAATCTCATTACCCCCGGGGACTTGAGCACTCTGCCCCTCATTTACCTCCTGCATGGTAATGGCGCCGGTGGGGCAGATGTACACGCAGGTGCCACAGGCAATACAATCAGGAGAAGACTTGAAAAAGGGAGAGGCAACTTTCCTCACATATCCCCTTTCAGCGAAATCGATGGCAGTGACACCCACCACTTCCCTGCACGCCCTGATGCATCTTCCACAGAGAATACAGAGGTCATGTTCTCTCGCCTTCAGTCGCTCTGATTCCTTAATACCCATCTTCTGAGCAAGATCTTTAATACCCTGCGCTTCGGGGGCTTCTGCGAGCAAGAGCTCCAACACCAGCTGTCTTACTTTTCGGATCCGCTCCGTATCAGTTTTAACTTTTAATCCCCCCTCTACCTTGTAGGTACAGGAAGTGGTAAGATCTGTTCTGCCGTTTTTGGTAATCTCCACCACGCACAGCCTGCATCCGCCATAGGGCTTTAAGGATTCATGGTGGCAGAGGGTGGGAATGTAGATACCAAGCTTCTCTGCCGCCTCCAAGATGGTGGTAGCCTCTGCTACCTGAACAGTTCGTGTATCAATAGTAAGTTTTACCATTCCCTCAACACCTAGGTTATAATTGCATCAAAAGTGCAGACTTCAAAACATGCCCCACATTTTATGCACTTTTCAACGCTAATCTGGTGGGGGCTTTTCTTTTTGCCTTCAATCGCTCCTTGAGGGCAGACCTTAAGACAGACACCACACCCTCTACACCTTTTTTGCACAATGGAGTAGGTAATGAGAGGTTTACACACCCCTGCCGGACACTTCTTATCGTTAATATGGGCCTCATACTCCTCACGGAAGTAGCGTAAGGTAGTCAATACCGGATTGGGAGCTGTTTTCCCGAGCCCACAGAGCGCCCCATCTTTTATAGCCTCTGCCATGTGTTGAAGATAGTCGAGATCTTCTTCACTCCCCTTGCCCGAGGTAATATCTTCCACTATCTCCCTCATCCTGCGGATTCCCACCCGACAGGGAACACACTTTCCGCAGGATTCATCTTCTAAAAAGGAAAGAAAATACTTAGCCACATCAACCATGCAGGTTCGATCATCCATCACAATCATCCCACCCGAGCCCATGATAGAACCTGCCTTGGTTAATTGGTCAAAGTCTACAAGAAGATCCATCTTATCTTTGGGGATACACCCCCCCGAAGGGCCACCGGTTTGAATCGCTTTAAATTTCCTTCCCTGAGGAATCCCTCCTCCAATCTCAAAGACAATCTCCTTTAAACTAATCCCCATGGGAACTTCAACCAGACCAATATTGTTAACCTTACCCACCAAAGAAAACACTTTAGTGCCTTTACTTTTGCGAGTGCCTATGCCGCTAAACCACTTTCCCCCTTTCGCTATAATGACCGGAACATTAGCATAGGTTTCCACATTGTTAATCACGGTTGGCTTTCCCCAAAGGCCACTCACCG
>CAYYOQ010000171.1:0-5524 GCA_964473235.1 uncultured Thermodesulfobacteriota bacterium
AGTTTCGTCATCTCGATGCCATAAAAGGATTGGAGCTCCATATTCATACCCTGGTACAAGAAGCAATCTCTTTATCAGTTGAACCACTTAAAGAAAGGTTTCAAGGGTTATTCGCTCAATTTCATGGATTTGATTCCTTGGATAGTAGTCTTAAGAGAGAGAAGGTTGAAAGTGCTTTAGGTATCATTGCCCAACTCAGGGGGAAAGAGGTGGGGACCCCTGCTCCTTCCCTTACTTCTGCTCATGGGTGTCCAGGAGAGATGAAGCAGCTTTCCACTCCCATTCAGTATATAAAGGGAGTAGGGCCTAGGCTGGCGGAGATACTTTCCAGGAAAGGCATCTATACCATCGGGGATGCACTCTACTTCTTGCCCAGAAAGTATGAGGATCGACGAAGGATTAAAAAGATAGCGGAGGTCACACCAGCTATCACTGAAACGGTGAAGGGAATCATACTGATGATAGATGTTGTTCCCTATCGTGGAGGGAAAAAGAGAATTTTTGAAATAGCCATCAGCGATGGAAGTGGTATGCTGATGGCTAAGTGGTTTCAGTTTAACGAGAGGTACATGAAAAAGAGGTTTAAAAATGGACAGCATGTTATTCTCTCCGGTGAGATAACGCAGTACCATCTTCAGAAGGAAATGCATCACCCAGATATCGAAATCATTGAACCCGGGGAAGAGAAAAACTGGGATTTTATGCAGATTATACCCATTTACTCTGAAACAGAGGGGCTTTATCAAAAGACGATGAGAAGGATTATGAAAAGGGTGGTAGAGGAATATGCAAGCGCGGTAATTGATGGGATACCGGTAACCATTAAGCAAAGACAGCGACTGGTGCCACTTTCAGAAGCGGTGAGAAAAGTTCACTTTCCTGATTATAATGATACCATTACTCTCTTAGGCGAAGGGAGATCACCTTTTCATCAGCGACTTATATTTGATGAATTCTTTTTTCTTGAACTGGGACTTGCCTTGCGTAAAAGAGGGGTAATGATGGAAAAAGGTATATCATATACTATATCAAATAGTTATATTAATAACTTAAAGTTGATACTACCTTTTAAACTGACCGCCTCTCAGGAGAGGGTAGTCGATGAGATCATGACTGATTTAAAAAAACCCTATCCCATGAACCGTCTGTTACAGGGAGATGTGGGCAGTGGCAAGACCATAGTTGCCCTAATGGCATCGCTGGTAGTGGTTGAAAATGGTTATCAGGCAGCATTTATGGCACCCACGGAGATTTTAGCTGAGCAGCATTACGCTACGGTTGAGCCGCTTGTTGAGCAATTAGGCTTAAAGGTTGCACTTTTAACCAGCAGTGTTAAACGTTCAACAAAAAATACCATCTATCAGGAGATAGAAGAAGGAAGAATACATATTATCATAGGAACTCATGCCCTTATTCAGGAGGCAGTTAAGTTTCATAAACTCGGTCTCGCTATCATAGATGAGCAGCATCGGTTTGGTGTGATGCAGAGGGCTATGCTCAAGAAGAAGGGGATGAATCCCGATGTGCTGGTAATGACTGCGACACCTATTCCTAGAACGTTGGGGCTCACCGTGTATGGTGATCTTGATAGTTCACTTATAGATCAGATGCCGCCCGGAAGGCTACCCGTGATAACAAAACTGTACCATGAACGGGAAAGGGAAAAGGTGTACCAGAAGATACGACATGAGGTGGAAAATAGAAGGCAGGTATTTATAGTATATCCACTAATTGAGGAATCTGAAAAACTGGATCTGATGAATGCAACCCATATGGCTGAACACTTACAGAATGAGGTGTTCCCCCACTATAGAGTTGGTTTACTCCATGGTAAGATGGAGGGAGAAGAGAAAGAGAAGAGAATGTCTGATTTCAAGTCTAAAAAGGTTGATGTCCTGGTGTCCACTACGGTGGTGGAAGTGGGTATTGATGTCCCCAATGCGTCTCTCATGGTGGTTGAGCATGCAGAGAGATTTGGGCTCTCTCAACTTCATCAATTGAGAGGCAGGGTAGGGAGAGGGGCTTATCAATCTCAGTGTGTGTTACTTGCTCAGTATAGTAAATCTGATGATGCACAGCGAAGGCTAAAAATCATGGAGGAGACTACTGACGGATTTAAGATTGCGGAGGAAGATTTTTCGATTCGTGGTCCAGGTGAGTTTCTTGGCACACGGCAATCGGGTATACCTGACTTTAGAGTTGCCAATATTGCCAGGGATATAAAGATTTTTCATGAGGCAAGGAAGGAGGCGTTCCAGCTTGTCGAAAGAGATCCATCGTTGTCATTTCCTGAGCATAGTGCTACCAAACTAGTTTTAAAAGAACGGTGGAAGGGGAGGCTAGAACTGGCGAGTATTGGATGAAAACAGTTTACAAGCAGAAAGGAAAAGGCTATGAAAGGTTATGTTCAGGTCTATACAGGTGATGGGAAGGGGAAAACAACAGCGGCCATAGGACTTTCTGTGCGAGCAATTGGTGCTGGTTTAAGAGTATTTTTAGCCCAGTTTGTCAAGGGAATGGTCTATAGCGAGTTAAAGTCGCTTGAGCGTTTTTCACCACAGCTCATAGTAAAGCAATATGGTCGGGCACAGTTTGTACACAACAAACCTACGGAAGAAGACATTGCGGCAGCAAGGGCGGGATATGAAGAGGTGAGAAAAATTGTAACATCGGGGAAATATGATTTAGTTATACTGGACGAGGCAAACATTGCAGTTCATTTCAAAATGCTTTCTGTTGAGGATTTATTAAGGATAATAGATGAGAAGCCAGAATCGGTAGAACTCATTTTTACAGGGAGAAACGCTGATCCACGATTAATTGAGAAAGCTGATGTGGTGACGGAAATGAAAGAGGTTAAACATTACTATAAAAAAGGAGTTGCCTCGAGACCGGGAATAGAAAAGTAAACATCAGTGATATTTAATTATTTCCCAAAAACAAATATTTAATTTTGATGTAAAATTAGTTAGAAAATAAAAATAAATTATGTTAGAAGAATAGTAATGAGTTTTTTATGTGTTAACCTAAGGATATGAAAGGAGGTGTTTTAAAATATCTTTCAGACATAACCATTACAGATTAATAAGCATTAATGGTAGTCCATTAGAAGGGGGGAAGGGTTATGAAAAAGGTAAAAGAATTTATTGAAGAGAAAGTTATGCAGAGAAGGTCTTTCCTCAAATTGGCGGGGTTATCTTCGGTAGGCTTAAGCTTAGGATTTCCGCTTAAAACAAAATGGGCACGTGCTGGTGAACCACAGCCAAAGAAATTAAACGCTAACTGGTACACCGATCCGGATGGTAATAAATATTTTATGCAAGACAACTTGATTACTAAATGGGCTGATCAAGGGCATGTCTTAGCACGATATGAGGGATGGTGGTGGGCTTATGATGTGAGAGAATTTGATAGTGAGTTCCATGACTGGTGGATAGCTGAGAAGACATGGTACTACGATCAATTAATTGCTGCTTTTGAAGAAGGAACTGAGCTTATTATTCCCAATGGTGGGCACCACCACCCCATGCTCACCACCTATGGTAGCAGGTGGTTCAATCGAGGCGATAGCCAGTTTCACCTCAATACCACTCCAAAAGGCCTTACTATTATTCCCAAGGTAGAAAATATTGATTACATAAATCAGCAAATTGATGAGGCGTATAATGATCCTGATGTCCCTGTGTCTGTGTTCAAAAAAAGAAGAGAACTTTACCAGAATAAAGACCTTTGGGACACTACCAGATTCGCCACGCTTGAATTATACAGCGGACGACCGATCAACAGTAATGACACGGATAGTGAAGGAAATCCCATTGACTTAGGTTTCCAGGAGACACATACCTTCCAAAACGTCATGGAAAATCCCATGGCAACTCTCACCTATATGTCTCTCTACACTACCGATGGTACACAAACCTACTTCAATGGCAATGTAGATGAGACACCGACATTTGAATTTAGAGGATTTAGCTGGTTAATCTCTTACTACAATCCTAACAATACTGAGTATGAGCAGAAAATCGCCGACTACATTAATCAAGCTCACTGCAGGTACCATGGAGGACCATGCGATATCGCTACGAATATTTTTATCATAACTGAAGGATTCAATAACAGTCCCGGTTATGGTCCTGGATACGGCAAACGGATAGTACCGCCTTTTGACTATGGGACATCAAGAGGCAAAGGTATTACCATTAAACCAAGAAAAAACATGACCAAGGCGGAAAAGATTGAGTTAATAAAGAAGTTTAAAATTCCTGTTTAGTTTGATAAACGTATACGTGAGGAGCCAGCTTGAAAATCATCAAACTGGCTCCTTAATGCAAAATAGTTATTATTTTACTAATAGCTTCCCTTTAGGTTCAGATACGATCTCTCCCACGATGGAAGCTTCCTCCATTCCTTTCTTTCTGATCTGATCAAGAAGCATAAGTGATTTTTCTTGAGGGGTTGAGATCAAAAGCCCTCCTGATGTCTGTGGATCAAAAAGGATATCAATCAGTTCTGGTGAGAGAGAAGGGTCTAGCTCGATCTGCTTAATCCGGAATTTTTTGTTGCGGTTTGTTCCTCCTGGCACCAATCCCATTTTTGCGTATTCTTCAGCTTCAGAGAGAAAGGGGATGGAAGAGCTAGTGAGAATCATTCCCACATCACTTGCTTCAATCATCTCACAGGCATGTCCTATAAATCCAAAACCGGTGATATCAGTACAACTATTGACTCCTATGGCTTGCATGAGTTCTGATGCATCTCGATTCAAAGCAGTCATCACCTTAGTTACCTTTGAGAGGGCTTCTGGAGATGCCGTTTTGGCTTTAATAGCGGTACTGATAATTCCCGTGCCCAATGGCTTAGTGAGGATGAGTCTGTCACCAGGTTTCGCACCAGCATTAGTGATGATCTTCTTAGGGTGAATTACTCCTGTAACCGAGAGCCCATATTTTAATTCTGAATCCTCAACACTGTGACCACCTACCAGTGTCACCTTTGCTTCTCTCATTTTATCGAGCCCACCCCTCAGAATTTCCCTTAGCACTGTTACGTCCATAGTCTGAGTAGGAAAACACACGACATTCATGGCGGTGAGAGGTGTTCCTCCCATGGCGTACACATCAGAGAGGGCATTGGCAGCGGCAATCTGGCCAAAGGTGTAAGGGTCATCAACAATAGGGGTGAAAAAGTCTATTGTCTGAACGAGGGCAAGCTCATCAGATAGTTTATAGACACCCGCATCATCAAAGCTTTTTAGTCCTACTAGCAAATTGGGGTCATCTATCAACTCTAATCCCTGCAGTGCCTTGACCAGATCCTCTGGGCCGAGTTTTGAGGCTCACCCTGCACTCCGAACCATTTCAGTGAGAAAAGGGGTTTTTGATGAGCAGCCTTTGGAGGTATTCATTTATTTTCCTTTAACATTACAGGACTTTTATATGCTAACGCTTACCTGCTGACTCATGAATTATAAATTCTTATTCCTGACTCCTGATTGCTCTCTTTTTCTCTTTTGCCTCCTCTCTTT
>CAYYOQ010000172.1:0-5518 GCA_964473235.1 uncultured Thermodesulfobacteriota bacterium
AAATGAATTTATTAAACTATCAACGTTTCGCTTAACTACCACTGTCGAAGACGGGGTATATTCATAAATGATAAATCACTTTTTAAATCACTTTTAATCACTTGACAAGTGAAGATCATTCTGATATTAAGAATAAAATGTTAGTGAAGGATAAACCAATGAAACTACTAGTTTTAAAGAATGAAAATATTTTTAGTTGGTGGTGGTGCAAATTTCAAACTGAAGTTGTCCCACTGCGCTTCTCGTAAGCTAAAATGTATAAAGCCGTGGTCAACCTCAGTGAATCCACGGCTTTAATTATGTTTATAAAGCCATGGGTATTTAAACTCATGGCTTTTTTAATAATCAAAAAAACTTATATTTTCTCCGGCTCCCTATTGATCTATAAAGAAGGAACAATCAACCATGAGAGAAACCAATAGCAAAAGAAAATTTTGCCCAGCACTTGCAGACTTTAAAAAAATAGCTCAGGAAGGCGATCTTATTCCTATCTATACTGAAATACTAGCTGATATGGAAACACCAGTATCGGCTTTTAAAAAATTGAGGAAAGATAATTACTCTTTTCTTCTGGAAAGCGTTCAAGGGGGAGAAAAATGGGCACGGTATAGTTTTATAGGATTTGAACCAGCGCTCATCTTCAGAAGCAAGGGACAAAAAGTAGAACTTATAAAAAACGGGAAAACCGAGAGAATCATAGAAAGTTCCTATCCTCTCGATGTGTTGCGGGATATTATGAACAATTACCGTATTGTTGAGGTAGAGGGACTGCCAAGATTTTTTGGAGGTGCTGTTGGATATGTAGGTTATGATATGGTGAGATTTATTGAGCGTCTTCCAGATCACACGATAGATGATTTAAACCTATTTGATGCAATTTTTCTTATTACTGAAACCATTCTTATCTTTGACAATTTGAGCAATACTATAAAAGTTGTATGCAACGTTCATGTAGATAATGCGCAGGATACGGAAAAAGTTTATCACAGTGCTCAAATGAAGATTAAGAAAATCATCTCGCTGTTGAGGAAAAACCCTTCTTTTCCCAAGACTCAATCCTGTGGTAGTGAAGAGGTATCGGTGACTTCCAATATGGAACCCAATTATTTCAAGGAAATCGTAATGAAGGCAAAAAAGCATATTACCGCTGGGGACATTATTCAAGTTGTACTATCTCAGAGATTTCAATCACAATTGGGGGGAGACCCTTTTAACATTTATAGGGCGCTCAGGAGAGTCAACCCTTCTCCCTATATGTTTTATCTTTCCTTTGACAACCTCATTATTGTGGGCGCCTCACCTGAGGTGCTGGTTCGGGTAGAAGAGGGTACTATTGAACTAAGACCCATTGCAGGAACGAGACCGAGAGGCAAAAATGAACAAGAAGATGAATGGTTTCAGCAAGACCTCCTCAAGGACCCGAAAGAGATAGCTGAACACGTGATGTTAGTCGATTTAGGCAGAAACGATGTGGGAAGAGTTTCTAAAATGGGTACTGTACACGTTCCTGAATTTTTAATCATTGAAAAGTATTCCCATGTAATGCATATTGTATCAGATGTGAGGGGTATGCTAGAGTATGATAAAGACTGCTTTGATGTGTTAAAAGCCTGTTTCCCAGCGGGAACAGTTTCAGGGGCACCTAAGGTGAGGGCTATGGAAATTATTGAGGAACTAGAACCTACCAAGAGAGGTCCCTATGCAGGTGCTGTAGGATATTTTAGTTTTTCGGGCAATATGGACTTTTGTATCGTTATTAGAACAATAGTCATCAAAAATGGAACCATCTATTTTCAAGCGGGTGCTGGTATTGTGGCAGATTCACAACCAGATAACGAATTCCAAGAAACCGTTAACAAGGCTAAGGCACTTGTGAGAGCGCTACAAATGGTAAAGGAGGGTCTTGAGTAGTATGCTACTGATGATTGATAACTATGATTCTTTTACCTACAATTTAGTGCAGTATTTTGGTGAGTTGGGAGAAGCTATTGAAGTTTTTAGAAATGATAAAATAAGTATTGCAGAAATCGAGAAGCTGAAGCCTGAAACGATTGTAATCTCCCCTGGTCCTGGAACTCCCAGAGACGCAGGTGTTTCTTTAGAGGTAATTCACCACTGTGCTGGAAAAATTCCCATCTTGGGGGTATGTTTGGGCCACCAGTGCATCGGAGAAGCCTTCGGGGGAAGGATTATTTCTGCTCCCCGTCTTATGCATGGAAAGATATCTCTCATCTTCCACGATGGGAAAGGAATATTTCATGGACTCCCCACCCCCTTTGAAGCTACCCGGTACCATTCGCTCATAGTAGAAAAGAAAAGTATACCCCGGTGCCTGGAAATATGCGCATGGACAGATGAACAGGAAATCATGGGGATACGCCATAGAGATACACTAGTAGTAGGTGTCCAATTTCATCCCGAATCGATTCTCACTAAAGAAGGAAAGAAGCTTCTGAAAAACTTCTTAGGATTAGCCAGAGAAGGTACAAGGTGATTGTTCAAGCACTTGCAAAAGTTATTAATCACACCAATCTCACAGAGAGTGAAATGTCGGAGGTGATGGAAGAAATTACAAGCGGTAGCGCTACACCATCGCAGATTGGAGCTTTTCTCACTGGTTTGAGAATGAAGGGAGAAACTGTTGAGGAAATCACCGTTGCAGCTCGGATTATGCGAAACAAGGTCCGCCCCTTGAAAGTCTCACAATATAGTAAAGCCTTGCTTATCGATACCTGCGGAACAGGAGGGGATCAAAAGCAAACATTCAATATCTCAACCATCGCTGCATTAGTCATTGCGGGAACAGGGGTAAAAGTTGCAAAGCATGGAAACCGTTCAGTGTCGAGCAGCTTCGGCAGTGCAGATCTGATGCAGGCACTAGACGTCAACATTGATGTTCCAATAAAAATCATTGAGGAATGCATTGAGCAGGTGGGTTTCGGTTTCTTATATGCCCCTTTGTTTCATAGTGCCATGAAGTACGTTGCTACTATCAGGAAAGAAATTGGGATAAGAACCATTTTCAACCTGCTAGGACCTCTCACCAATCCTGCTATGGCCACTGCTCAATTAGTGGGAGTATATGATGCAACCTTGACTGAAACATTTGCCTACGTGTTGAAAAATTTAGGATGCACTCATGCGCTCATCGTACATGGATACGATGGTCTCGACGAGATTACCACCACCGGGAAAACTAAGATTACTGAGCTGATAGAAAAGGAAGTTAAGACTTACTATATTCACCCTACTGATTTCGGAATGAAGACGGGCACCATTGAAGAACTTAAAGCAGCAGATATGAGAGAAAACGTTTCTAGCGCTCGAAGAGTACTCAGCGGTAGAAAGGGAACGCAGAGAGATATCGTACTGCTCAATAGCGCTGCAGGTTTAATAGCAGCAGGCAAAGCCAAGGATTTCATAGAGGGTATAGAGATTGCAATGGAGTCAATTGACAGTGGTAAAGCAATGAATGTTCTCCAGGAGCTGGTACGTCGTACCGGTGGGAAATCATTATGATTTTAGATGATATTGTACGCCATAAAAAATATGAGTTGTGCGAGTTTAAAAACACGCTCGCTCTGGATGTACTCAGAAGTGCCCTTGCTACCCTCCCTTCTAAAAGAGATTTTAAAGGGGTTCTCTGTGCACCATCGCCAATGAATGGCCCACGGACCATACGTATCATTGCCGAGATTAAAAAGGCTTCTCCTTCGAGGGGACTTATCAGGGATAATTTTGATCCAGTTGAAATTGCTCAACTATATGAGAAAAATGGAGCGGTAGCCATTTCTGTTTTAACTGACAGGAAATATTTTCAAGGAAATTTCGAGAATCTCGCCCGAGTTAAAGAGAACATATCCATTCCAATTCTTGATAAAGATTTTATTATTGATCCCTATCAGCTCTACCTGGCAAAATACTATGGTGCCGATGCCGTGCTGCTGATTGTGGCTATTCTCACTGATGAAGAGCTTGCTGGCTATCTGAGCATCGCGTCACAACTGGATCTCGATGTTATGGTGGAGGTACACACTCATGAGGAATTAAAGAGGGCTCTTGCCACTAACGCACAAATCATAGGAATTAATAATAGAGATCTTAAGACCTTCCAGGTTTCGGTAGATACTTCGCGAGAGCTTGTGCACTGCATTCCTGATGATAAGATTGTAGTGAGTGAGAGCGGTATAGATAGTAAAGACACGCTGGTATCCTTACGGAAAGAGGGGGTAGATGCCTTTTTAATAGGTGAAGCGTTTATGAGGGAACAGAATATAGGGAAGAAATTAAGGGAGTTCCTTAATTGAGAGAGGAATCAATGATGAATCTACCAGATAAAGATGGTCACTATGGGATATATGGAGGACGATATGTTTCTGAAACGCTGATGCCGGCGCTGCGCGCGCTGGAAGCAGCATTCACACGCTATAAAGACAACCCCTCCTTTAAAAAAGAATTAACCTACTACCTCAGGGAGTATGGGGGAAGGGAAACACCTCTCTACTTTGCTGAGCATTTCACTCGCTTTCTAGGTGGTGCAAAAATATATTTGAAACGTGAAGATCTTAATCACACCGGTGCACATAAAATTAACAATACCATTGGACAAATTTTACTCGCGAAAAGGATGGAAAAAAAAAGGATTATTGCTGAAACAGGTGCAGGACAGCATGGGGTGGCAACTGCAACTGTTGCAGCACTGTTCGGTTTTGAGTGTGTAATCTATATGGGCACTGAAGATATTTCAAGGCAGTCTCTCAATGTGTTTCGTATGAAACTACTAGGAGCTGAGGTAAAGCCTGTATCTTCTGGAAGCAAGACCTTAAAGGATGCCATGAATGAGGCTCTCCGGGACTGGATCACCAATGTGCGCACCACCTTTTACCTCATTGGTTCAGTTGCGGGACCCCACCCTTATCCCTCTATGGTATGCCATTTTCAGAAAGTAATAGGGGAGGAGACAAAGCGTCAGATCCTTGCTCGGGAAAAGAGGCTTCCTCACTATCTGGTAGCGTGTGTAGGAGGAGGGAGCAACGCCATAGGGATATTTTATCCCTTTATCAAAAACAAAGAGGTAAAAATGATCGGTGTGGAGGCGGCGGGACGGGGGTTAAAGGGTGGTAAACACTCTGCCTCCATCTGTGTGGGAAAGACAGGAGTGTTACACGGTAATAAAACCTATCTCCTGCAGGACAAGTATGGGCAGATCAAACTGGCTCACTCCATTGCGGCTGGATTAGATTACCCGGGTGTAGGACCTGAGCACTCTTACCTCCACGATATTAAGAGGGTCACCTACGTCTCGGTAACCGACAAGGAGGCATTGGGAGGCTTTAATACATTGACCCTTAGCGAGGGTATTATGCCTGCCCTTGAAAGTGCTCACGCGGTCGCCTATGTAATGAAACTAGCCCCTCGATTGACTCGCAATCAAATAGTAGTAATTAACCTCTCTGGCAGAGGAGACAAAGATATTCATATTGTTGCTGAGGCAATGGGAATGAAACTATGATTATTT
>CAYYOQ010000173.1:0-5518 GCA_964473235.1 uncultured Thermodesulfobacteriota bacterium
GAGGCTCTTGTGCGTGTGATGATGAGGGGGTAACCGCTCAAAGAACGGTGTTAGTGGAAGGTGGTATACTTAAAGGATACCTTTATGATCGTCTCACTGCGATGAAAGATCACACTCGCTCCACTGGGAATGGGAGGAGGGAATCATATCAGCACAGGCCTTTGCCACGTATGACTAATACCTTTATTATGCCTGGTACCACAACTCCTGAAGAAATTATACGCACCACCAGCAAGGGGCTTTTTGTTAAAAAGATGGGCGGTGGGCAGGTGAATACGGTCAATGGTGATTTTGTGTTTGAGGTGAATGAAGGATACCTCATAGAAGGGGGCACCATTGGTGACCCGGTGCGGGGAGCAACACTCACCGGTAATGGACCTACTTTATTAAAAGAAATAGATATGGTAGGCAATGACTTTGGATTTGGAATTGGTACCTGCGGAAAGGATGGACAGGGTGTTCCTGTTTCTGATGCACAGCCAACCTTGAGAATACCTGAGATTATCGTGGGGGGAGAGGTTTAATAGAGGCAATCTGCTGACACAGTGAGTTAAATTCCTTTATGGTTAAGGTTTCTGACCTTCTCTGGGGGTTAATACCTGAGCATTCTAAAGCCGTTAGAATTTCCTGCTTACCCCGGTTGAAATAGTGAGCGCTCTTTAAACAGTTCAAAAGTGTCTTCCTTCGCTGAGAAAAAGAAACTCTCACCAGCTTTTCAAAAAAATTCTCATCTTTTACTTCAACTACGGGCGTTTGGTAGATAGTGAATTTTACCACCTCAGAGTCTACCTGAGGAGGGGGATAGAAGCACTCTTTGGTGACGGTTAATTGTTTCGAGACGTCACTGAAGAGCTGGGAGAAGATACTGATAGTCCCGTAATCCCTTGTCCCCGGAGGGGCAACAATCCTGTCGGCTACCTCTTTTTGAATCATTACTACGAGTACTTCGATCATTGATTTTAACTTAAAAAGTTTAAAGAGGAGGGGGCTGGTGATGTAGTAGGGAAGGTTGCCGATAATTTTAATTTTGGTCTGGGAGCGAGAAAAAACTTTTCGGTAATCGAAGTTGAGGGCATCTGCCCTGATGATGTCGACATTTTTGTGTGCCATGGTTTTTTGTAGAATGGAAACAAGTGCCGAATCGTATTCAAGCGCAATAACCTTCGCTGACTGTTCAGCAAGAAGAGTGGTGAGCACTCCCAGCCCTGCACCGATTTCAACCACCGTGTCCTGTGGCGTGATCTCTGCAAGGCGTACAATTTCCTCAGCGATAAAACGCTTGAACAGAAAGGTCTGTCCCAGTCTCTTCTTGGGTTGGATTCTATGCCTTTTTAAAAGGGACAGAAGTTCAGTGAGCTCTTGATTGTGGTAGTAAATTTTCTGGGTTACTGCCTGTGTTTTCATGATACCGTGCTTGTAAGATTATTCATGCCTGTGTAGGGTAAGTGATTGGTGCGATGAGTTATCTTTTGATTTTTAAAACTTTTTAAAAAAGGGAATCAGTTTCTCATAGGCCTTTTCCAAATGCTCAGGAATGACCGACGTTTCTGCGAGAATGGGCATAAAATTGGTATCACCACGCCATCGGGGCACGATGTGAAAGTGGAGGTGATCTTCTACCCCCGCTCCTGCAACCCTGCCTAAATTCATCCCAATATTAAAACCGTCAGTTTTCAGTGCCTCTTTAAGTAAACGAATCGATTTACTAAGGGTTACCAAAAGGTCAAGAGATGCTTCTGGGGTGAGGGTATCTAGGGCATCGGTATGTTTTCTGGGGGCAACAAGCAGGTGACCGTTAGTATAGGGGTAGCGATTGAGCATTACTAGAGAAAATTCTCCACAGTGGAGAATAAGTTTCTTTTTATTAGGTCGGGTATGTGCAGAGTGGCAAAAGATGCATTTTCCCGATTTACTACCAAGAATGTAATCCATTCTCCATGGTGCCCATAGCTGTTTCATAGTACTCCTTTCCGCGGTTCAAGGGTGATTATTTTTGAGGAATAGTGCTTACTCATTTCCAAAATACCCAGGGTGTTCTTACGTGCGAATCGTTTATCGGTGGGAGATCCGGGGTTGAAGAACAATACCCCACCTCTGGTGAAGGATGAGGCGTTATGGGTATGACCGTACACCAGAATATCGATCTGGTCAAACTCCTTTATAAGACGGTCTTCAATCCCTTGAGGTGAACCCCATCCATGAATCAGCCCGATGGCGAACCCTTCAACATGAATGACCTGTTTGACAGGAGCAGTCTGCTGAATCTCCCAGGAGTCCATATTACCCGCCACCAACTTTACCCCCCTCTCTAAAAACATGTCCATAACACCTGTTTCAACTACATCGCCTGCGTGGAGAATCATCTCAACATCGTTAAAATGTTTTTGAATGCATTCCTCCAGATAGGGTGAAGGCTTTGTAAGATGGGTGTCAGCAATTACCCCTAGCTTCAAGAAACGACCTCTCTAGAGCGAGGTGAGTTCTATATCACCCCAAGCTCCAAACTTATCGGCAACGATAATAAGCACTCCCAGGATACCCTGCGTAGAGTGAGCGTAGGCAAACCCTCGCTCAATGTCTTTTACTTCCTTCACCAGGTTACCGATAGCGGTTGCCGCTGCATCGGCAAGGGAAGCAGAGCGTGCGACGACTGTCACCGCATCAGCTTTACCAAAACTGAGAGAATGCCCTACAGTACCAGATGAGGTGCACACCCCTAACGGAGAAGCCTCGGGGGTAATTTTTAAACCAAGTTTATTGCTCAAGGGCGAAGTACCTGCGTAGACCCCTATGGTGATATTCTGTGCTACCTTCAGGAAGATATCACCCCCGTTTTCCACTACCACCTGAGAGGTGGAGGTCAGTAGATCTTTACCCACATATTCTGCGATAGCCCCGGCCACCGCGGCCATGGGTCCCACCTGTGCTAGTGCTGCTGCACGCATCATTTCCTGTACCATAGGTGGTGCATATTCATCAAGAGGCAGTGGGATAAGGCTGGTAAGAAATGCAGGGTGCTGGTGAATGTAGCCTTCAAGCTGAAAACGGTAGTGGAGCACTGCCTGTTTCGCCTCTTCTTCGAGGTGACGCTCCGCGAGGATGAGAAGATCGGTCTCTTTTATCACTAAGGAAAAGGGGATGAGGTCTTGTGCAGTGATCAGGTTACGGTACAAGGTGCGTTCTTCAGCTTTAAAGGCATTCATTCCTTTGTCTTTTGCGAGGCACGGACATGAGGGGAATCACCGTAGGTAGAGCGTATCGCACCACCAAAAAGTGTGTGGAGTTCATTAATGAAGTGTGTGGAGGGATTGACTTTAAAACCGTTTCCCACAGAGATAACCGTTTCGGACTGATGGCCCACCAGGTGAAGAACTACTCGGCAATTTCCCGGGTAGCTGAGGATGAGATTTCGCAGTTGCTGTAATTGCAGGTTATTTAACGCTTGTGCGTTGAGCGTGAGGTGAAGGGAGAGGAGTGAGAGAGTGTGTGCTTCCGAGAAAGGAATAATCTGGTGAGCAATGATCTTTACGTTATCACCATCTACTCCTGCTTTACCTACCACGATGATGGGCTGATCACCTTTAAGCACCAGGGAGCTGTTTTTGTATAACTCCGCAAACACCACCACTTCAACAGTACCTTTGAGGTCTTCAAGGGTAACGAAACACATCCGTTCACCTTTGCGAGTATTAATTTCTCTTATCGTGCTGATGATTCCTCCCATTCTGATTTCTCTATCATTGGGGTGATTCATCACGGTGATGCTGTCATCAGTAGTATAGTGCATGAGGAAATCTTTAAAACGGCTGAGCGGGTGCCTGCTGATATAAAAGCCAAGTGATTCCTTTTCATAGGAGAGAAGCTCTTCTTCAGACCACTCGGGCAGATCAGGCAGTGGTTCCTCCATCACCGTTGCGGTTTCATCGGCATCCAGTATATCGAACATGCTGGTCTGTTTGCTCGAGCGTTCCTTCTGATACTGCTGCGCACGTTCTATCATCCTATCGAGGGATGCCAGCATTTGGGATCGACGAGCACCAGTAGAGTCAAATGCCCCGCATTTAATGAGGCTCTCCATTACCCTTCGGTTGACCTTCCTCAAGTCAACCCGTTTACAGAAATCAGCGAGGGAGCTAAATTTACCCTTCTCATTTCTCGTCTCTCTGATAGATTCTACCGCTGCCGACCCTACATTCTTAACCGCCGCAAGTCCGAAGCAGACTTTCCCTTGAGAAATGGTAAAGTCTGCATTGCTCTCATTGATATCGGGTGGGAACACCTCAATACCCATTTCACGGCACTCATTGATGTGGCGCAGTACCTTATCGTTGTTATCCATTTCGCAGGTGAGCAGTGCTGCCATGAATTCAACGGGATAGTGGGCTTTAAGGTAGGCGGTCTGATAGGCAATCATGGCGTAGGCAGTGCTGTGAGATTTGTTTAAACCATACTCTGCAAACTTAGCCATTTGAGCGTAAATACTCTCTGCCTTTTTGAAATCAATGTTATTCTCCTGGGTACCTTTTAAAAATTTCTCTTTCTGTTCTTCCATTACATCAATTTTCTTCTTACTCATGGCACTGCGCAGCAGATCCGCATCACCTAAAGAGAAATGGGCAAGCGTGCTTGCAATTTGCATTACCTGCTCCTGATAGAGGATTACACCGTAGGTATCAGAAAGAATATCTTTGAGCTCGGGAACCTCATAGCGAAGGGGAATTTCTCCCCGCTTTCTCTTAATAAAGTCATCTATCATTCCACTCCCCAAAGGACCAGGACGATAGAGCGCAAGGAGTGCAATCAGTTCTTCCATGTTTTCAGGTTTAAGCTTTACCAGGAGGTCTTTCATCCCTGAACTTTCCAACTGAAAAATACCATCGGTTTCACCCGAGGAGAGGAGCTGGAAGGTAGCTTTATCATCCAGGGGGATATCATTACTACAGATCGATTCCGTTCTTTTGAGGTTAATCAGGTCGAGGCTTTTTTTAATTACGGTGAGGGTTCTTAAGCCGAGGAAATCGAATTTGATTAAGCCAATGTCCTTGACCGCATTCATGGCATATTGAGTAACCACTTCGTTATTCTGACCTCGATAGAGTGGAAGATACTCTATCAGTGGCTTGTCAGAAATGACTATGCCTGCGGCGTGGGTGGAGGCATGACGGGGGAGACCTTCCAGTGCGAGAGAGAGCGTAAAAAGTTCTCTTACCTGTTCATCCTGTTCAATCATCGTGCTCAATTGAGGTTCCTGCTTGAGGGCTTCGGTCAGGGTAATATTTAAGGTGTTGGGGATAAGCTTTGCAATGCGATCTACCTCTTTGTAGGGCATGTCAAGAACTCGTCCTACATCTCTGATAACCCCCTTTGCTTGCATCTTTCCAAAGGTGATAATCTGGGCAACATTTTCAACCCCGTACCGGGTGGTGACGTAGTCGATCATCTCGTTTCTTCTCTCCATACAGAAGTCAATGTCTATATCTGGTTGACTGATTCTCTCCGGATTGAGAAACCTTTCAAA
>CAYYOQ010000174.1:0-5516 GCA_964473235.1 uncultured Thermodesulfobacteriota bacterium
ATACAGGTTGCAAGATACACGTTGCAAGCTACATGATACAAGATACACGATGCATGTCACTTAATACTTGTGACATGAGACGTGAAACATGAGACCTGTTACGTGAATCGTGAGTCGTGAATCGTATAAAGAGATGAAATAGTTAGTCTGAAATCCTATAGTCTACCATTTCTATCACCCGCCTGGGGGAACCGGGTGGACCTTCCGGCCCTTCATAGCGGACAAGATAGTGAGGAGCTTCAGCAGCATACCAGGCATTTATTTCGGGGAGGAAGGTACCGAGTAAACCATCCAGACCGAATTCCAGCTTATGACATGCGAAAGCCCTCTGGTTAACGGTGATGGTCTCTTTTTGTTTATATTTTACGCTGAAGAGGAATGATTTTTTCCTCTCCTCTCCGTAAAAGCCGATTTTCAATTTCTCAAGATTCCCGAAAGGGAAACCACGGAAGAGATAGTTCATCACCGCAAAATCAGCGAGCTTCACTTCACCTTTTTCAAAATGCGGCTTTTCGTTAATTACCGTGAGCTTTGAGTCCAGGGTAACTTCCTGGTATTTCCTCACCGTGTGAACGGAAACGATGGCCATAGTTTTCTTATCCAGGGTGATAATTCTATCTAAACGGTTGGAACAAGAGGTGATCTCATACAATGCTTTCTCACCTTCTTCCCTGATGGCTACCTTTTCAACTACGGTTGAGGGTTTCCCATCTAAAAAAGAGGTATAGGTGATGGTTTCCCCGTGGGGAATGTGTGGGTCAATAAAGAGGGATTCTGCGTATATAAGCCCTGAAGTGGTGCGGCTGAGAATATATGCAGGGAATAGTATCACTATCAGCGTACGTTTCATGATTCAATTCCTTTCAGTAGAGGAGAAAAGGTAACAACTTATTTTTCAGAAGATTCATGGATGATGATTTCCCCATGGTATCCGTCAACTGTTACCATAGTGTCATCTTTAAGCTGGCAGGCCCCTGGTACGGAGACAATGGCAGGAATACCATACTCGCGGGCAATGATTGAACTATGGGAGAGAAACCCTCCTGATTCTGCAATGATCGCGCCTGCCTTGCCAAAAAGTGGCGTTAACCCCACATCCGAGTAGGGTATAATCAAGACATCTCCCTCTTTCACTTTGGAAAGATCCTGGATTCCCTTGAGCACTCTCGCCCGTCCTTGATAGTATCCCTTGGAGGTGGGGATCCCTTGCAGGGTATTTCCCGTATTAACCCTCAGAGGGGGCGGTTGATCACCATAGATGGTAGAGGGAAGGGTGATCTCCTGGTAGTCCTCGATTTCACGTTTTCTTGCATCTATAAGGTTTTTGTAATCTTTGAAAGAGTCTTTACTCACGATGTCTTTTACTTCGTCAAAATAAAGGGAGAAGATATCCTCACGGTTACCCACGAAGCCTCGACTAACCAAATAATCGCCTAGTGCGAGAAAGTACACTCGAAACAACCCGTAGCCGAAGGTATAGAGGAAACTAATTTCTTCCCGATAGAGTCTGAATCTCCGCGCCCTCCGGTAGAGTGGACCAAGTATACAACGATGCAGTGGAGAGAGAGGCAAATCCTCAAAGGAAAGTTTGGTGGTAGCTTTATCCTCTGGCTGAGTATAGTTGGCAATCATTTTGAGCACTACCTCAGGAGTTTCTCGCCAGGGAACGGAGGAAAAGTCATTGCCACTGTTACTCAAGTGTCCAAACTGCTGAATAAAGCGTATAACCTTCTGTTGAAACTCATCAATCCCTTTGAGGCTCAGAAACTCAGTGAAGCTGATGGTGCTAATAGTTTCTCTGGTGGTTTCATCAAGTTCACCATACTTTTGATGGAGGGAGCCGAGACTTGCGTTGGGGTCGAATCGCTTGAGCTCTTCCATACCCCTGGTTACGTCTAAGTGGTCAAAATCAATGCCTACCTTTTTAAGCCGGGATTTGAGGATGCTGTTGTAGAGGCCCATCAGCAGGAAAGTAACGATGGTATGATACGCAGTCTTTTCATTAAGCTCATAGAGCTGTTCAATGGTATTGATAATAACGTGGGGGGATAGGTTGCCGAGTTGGTCAAGGGAAAATGACTGGTAGGGTGGTTTTATGGTAGTGAAGAAGGAGGAAAGCTTTCGCTCAAATACCATTTTGTCCAGGATGAAGTGCACTATTCGAGGGAGCAACAAGAGTGTCCTTCTGGTAGGTTTAAACGATGGCTTTTCAGCATTTTCGTAGGTGACTTCAAGGAGTAGCTCAATGGTATTGCGGGGAAGTCCCAGCGCTTTGAAAATCTTGCCGATAGTTCCCATATTGAAGTACGCACGGTAGTAGAAAGACTTGGCAAGGGAGTTGGGATCAATATCGTTTTTACCAATGAGTTCCGTAAAGAGCTTTACCCAGGCACCACACACGATAGGGACATTAGTTGACCAGATGAGGGGTTTGATAATACCGGGGAACACTTCTCTGGCAAACTGGTTTGAGTAGAGGCCTGCATTCTTAAGGGAAGTGATTTCTCGCAATTGAACCCAATTGACTGCGGTGCCATCGTAGACCCACTCCAGGTCTATATCGCTACCATAGGTGTGAGAAATTTCCTTAGTTTTAGCAACGACCTCTTCAATGATGGTGAGTGCAATAGTACCGTTATCAGGTTTTAACATCCATTTCCCCCACTTGTTAATCCAACGTTCAGGGGTAGTGCCATTCTGAAGGAAGACATCACCGCTTCCGTGAACTGCTTCAACAATGATTTCATCCATTCCCGTGACCGGATTCCTGCTGAAGGAAACACCTGAGACAGAGGGAACTACCATCTCTTGGATGATAACTGCCATCTTTAATTCACTGTAGTCAATGCCACTCATCTCAAGGTAGGTGTGCACCGCTTCCGAACCGGTTGAAGACCAGATGGTTTCTATGGCGTGCAGAATATTGTCTATTTCCCTCACATTGAGGATACTTTTGAACTGGCCGGCAAAGGAGTAGTTGCTCCCATCTTCAATATTTGCTGAAGAACGAATGGCGTAGGAACGATTGAGGTCCATTACTTTCAGGAATTCATCCTTGATAGCTTCGAGTATCAGGAGGTTATGGGTGAGATACTCGTCATAGGCGTCCCAGGTACACACATAGGTTAAAGGTATTTTAAACCCCTGCTCAGCCAGGAATCTGAGCCTTCTTGCTTTATTGCCTATGGTCTTGGGGAGGCGGGTATCTTTGAGATTAAGAATGTAGCGTGTGTGCGTCACCTGTACACTCCACATCTGACTTGTGATGGAAAATGCCATAGTGAGCAAAATCGTCTTTTCTCCGGTAACGATTGAGATAGAAGAGCACGCTGGTTAAGATACCAAAAATGGTAAAGGACCAGTCTCGTTCAATGGAGAAAAGAACTATGGGGATCAAGAGCAGAGGTATCTTTTTAATCAAGATGTTGCCCCGTGAAATGGTGAGGATTACCGCCCACAGGGGAAGCAAAATGAGCAGTGATTTCCAGGAGAGGATGAGTAACGCCCACATGGCAGCGGTACTTGCTTTACCACCTTTGCCCTTTAAAAAGATAGAAAAGCTGGTTCCTATCAGTGAACAGTAGACCAAGAGAAGAGTGATAGTAGTATGCTCTGGAAAAAGTCGGTGGGCACAATAAATGGGCAAAAGTCCTTTCGATAGTTCTCCTATTACGGTGAGCGTTCCGGCGCGGTAGCCTCCTACCTTGAAGGTATTGGTGACGCCGATAGTACCAGTTCCTTCTTTACTGAGATTTTTCCCGGTAAACAAGTAGGTGAAAACATAGGCATAGGGGATTGCGCCATAGAGATAGCATAGTAGTGAATAGAGGATAACCTTGTCTGCCATAGAGTAACTTTAATCGTTCCCTACTTAAAAGTCAAGGTAGAGTTAGGGTGGCGGTAGTAGGGTCTTAAAAAAATAGACCCCAAAGGTGATGGGGTCTATTGAAAGATTTATTGTATGATGCTCGTGAGAGAGGATACACTACTCCTCAGCAGTGATCTTTCCGGTAGAGATTTCTTCCCCTTGTTTTTCAGTGCCTTTACTCACAAGCCTCTTTACCTCGTAGTCATACTCTCCCTGGTAGATGAAACAGATACTGGCGGTTCCCGCCTGGGGAATTGCAGTGGTCTCATAATAGCCAAAGAGGTCGGCATAGAAATTAACGGGCACTTTGCAGGCGATTCCTAACTTCTGGATGAATTTAATTGTGACAGGTTCAGGATCGTTATTAAACCATACAATGGTAGTTCCCAATTTTACCTTGAGGGGATTAGGAGAAATACCCTCTGGTTCTTTCTTTAACACTACTGTTTTTACTGGTTCTGCGACTTTTTTCTTCTGCGCAAAGGCAGGATTGTTTGATAAAGACAAGAGGGTGACAAGCGTGAAACATACAATCAGTAGTCCAATTACATAACCTTTCTTTCTTTGTAACATGAGAAAACCTCCTTTCTTAATGATTATTTTATTAGTGTCTTCCTTCTCTCCCTATGGTGGGTGGTCAATCTACATTAAGTATACATATAGTAAATGTAGTGAATTTGCAAGTATAAAATATAAAATAATTTTAAGTCTTTTCTTTGCCTAGGTGCGGATTCATTCTTTATGGAGAGAGTTTATTTTCCTTGCCCCTTTTTTAAGAAGCGATATTTGAGCCAGAGAGTAGCGACTATCATGAGGATGGTGAGTTCTGCCACGATCAGCAGGTCTGCAGAAAGGGGATTGCGCACGGCCTTTTCAAGTCTCACGCCTATGAGTGACATTACCATGAGTGCGGGCGCTATACCGATGAGAGTTCCGGTGGTGTAATCGCGAAAGCGGATATGGGAAGCGCCTGCGACCAGATTGACTACGGTAAAGGGAGCAAGGGGCACTGCCCTGAGCGTGGCAATGGTGAAGAGGCCATGGTGAGCAAGCCTTTGGCTTAGGTAATTTACATGCGTGCCTCCCAGCTTTCGTACTGCAGTGTGTCCGAGGAAGTGTCCAAGGGCATAGAGTATAGATGCATTTAACATTACACCGACCAGTGAGTAGCAAGGACCATACACGGGACCAAAAATAAACGCAGTTACCGGGATGAGAATAGCTATAGGAAACGATACTAAGCCGCCCACCACATAGGTGAGGATAATAAGGAGCGGTGCGAGGGGATCTGATCTCAGTAAGGTGGCTAAAGAGAGGAGTTGTGCTGTAGTGAGCAAGCTTCTAAGCGGTGTCAGACGCCAGACTAAGGTAAGTAGAGAAAGGGCGATGAGTAGGGTGATGAAGGGGAGAAACTTCACTAGCGCTCGTCTGGGTATTTCTTTTGCTAGGGGCTTATTCATTGCGAAACACTACATGGTAATAGAGCTAAAAGATATCGGTTGATTACTAGAGTAACATGAACTGTGATTAACTGCAATTACTGTATTCCCTGCTCATGGTACCCATTGCCTGGTGCCCTTGCTCACTGGTTAATGTTTTCTGAGAGATGCGAGGTAGATGAGCGCATAAATTAGTTGCGCGATGGCTT
>CAYYOQ010000175.1:0-5499 GCA_964473235.1 uncultured Thermodesulfobacteriota bacterium
CCCTGAGTTAAATAGCACAAACTCGTTTAACCGGGCAGGCGAAATCCTAAACAATTTTTAAAATCCAAATTTAAAATTCCAAACTGAACCATAGATCTATGAAACTGAAGTAAAAGGGGTTGTCTTAAAAACCTCTATCTGGAAAATGTCTCTAGCAATTCCTTCTTGCGTTTAATGGTGGGAAGGTTATAGGGACATTTCTCTTCACACTGGCCACACTCTTCGCACGCCTGCCACCAGATCGTTAAATTCTCCCCCATTTTCTTCTTCCGATCAGACAGCTCTTCATAACTGTTGCCTTTCACCATCTCCCAGATAAGATGAATCATGACCGGAATAATGATATCATTGGGACAGGGCATACAGTAGCTGCAGCGGCGGCAAAAATCTTTCCCTAAAGGTGCAACCTCCTTTTCAAAATCTTCAAGCTCCTCCGGTGTAAGTAGTTCTATGCGCTCTACATACTTTAGGTTCTCGTGTAGCTCGTCGAGGCTGGCAACGCCGTTTAAGATGATGTCAACAGGATAGCCGTTCAAAAATTTAAAACATTTTTCTCTATTTCTGAACGCCCCTCCTGCCAGCGGTTTCATCACGATGGTTCCGATGTCAAAAGCCCTGGCCAGGGGAATCAATTCCTTCTCCGGTTCCCGCTCAATCACGTTAAAGGGAAACATCACCGTATCAAACTCGCCTGTCTTCATCAGGTCAATGATAACCTTTACATGATGGCTGGTTAACCCTATGAAATCAATCATACCCTGATCCTTTGCCTTTTTTAATGCCTCAAGCGCTCCCCCTTTGTCCATAGCCTTGGTGACCTCCTGGGGTCCAAGCTCATGCACCTGGTAGAGTTCAATCTTATCTGTCTGTAATTCTTTCAGGCTCTCCTCCAGATCTGCCATCACTTCATCATATCCCCTGCGGTGAGATTTGCTGGCAAGGATGCACTCCTTTCTCCTGGTTTTCATCACCTCACCGATGTTTGCTTCGGAATCCATGTACACCCTTGAAGTGTCGATAAAGTTTATTCCGTAATCCAGCGCGGCATGTATTACCTGATTAATGGTCTCTTCATCCTTGCCGCCCATCCCCATGGAAAGAGGTATCCCTCCCAGACTCCACCTTGTGACTTCAAGATTAGTTCTTCCCAGCCTGACCTTTTTCATACTGTTCCTCCCGTAAACTTTTTTAAGATGGTGTGTCACGAGTAATTAATCCATAGTACATTTTTTAGGAAAAGGAAAGGAAGACCTAGGGAGGTACCTGAAAGAGTGACTTTTAGTATCTCAATTAAGGAATGGAGGAATTTAGGGATTGAGGGATTGGGGAATTGAAAAAGGAGATACTAGATGTAGGATGAAACAGTCCATGGTCCACAGTCGATAGTCCACAGAGTAATAAATTCTAAATCCGAAGCACCCTGAGTTAAATAGAACAAACTTGTTTAACCGGGCAGGCGAAATCCGAAACAATAGCAAAATCCCAATTTCCAAATTTCAAACTAAACCAGAGCACAAAGAAGAAAAAGATAAAATTGGAAGAGACCAGAGAACGAATAGATAACACCTTATGCATTACAAGTTGGTTACTTATCACTACTTCTTTAGAATTTCTTGTTCACCCCCCATAGGGGCGATGAAGCCGCTAACATAGGGGATCAACCAGATTGCCCACACCACCAGGCTAAACCTGTGAAAGTTGGCGATCGCCTTTTCGTCCTTGAGGACCAGGACAGCCGTTGCCCAGACCGCATTAATAAGCATCAACAGGATGGCGAGCACCCCGGACACCCCGTGAATGTCAAATGTAAGCCCCCCGGCCATTCTCACCATAACCACTGTACCTGTTGCATCAAATACCAGACCGAGCCAGAAAAAGATCACATGCCAGACCTTCAACCGCCCCCCGATTCTTTCGCTCCACACGCCAATAGAGTAGAACACCAATGCCAGACTGATTAGCACCGCCGCAAAAATCATTTCACCCGTCATGGTATTACCCTCCTTTCCGATTAAGACTTTATTGACCTGATTTTCTTACACATCTCCTTATAGTAAGCGCTATTATGCTATGTCAAGGGAAAAGAGCATGATGCAGGATGCGTAAAGCAAGATATGAGATGCTGAGAGGTAAACTACTATTCAAAAATGATTAACTTTCTGGTATGCTAGGTTTATGAACCATCTATGCTAACCATTCTGCCACACCACGAGGGAGGAGAAGTAGAGGTGCGGTCACACAAGAATTTTTTATTATTTTTATTTGCCCTGGGCATAGTTTTTGTGGGTACTCTGTTGAGACCCCATACTGGTGCTGGCGAAGTGATCGCGTTCCGCGGATCTATTTTGCATTTTCTAGATGATCCTGCGGTTTCTCAAAATAGCTATCACTATTTCGACGATGGACTTTTGGTAATTGAAGACGGAATGGTTAAGCAACTAGGCCACACCAAAGAACTGATCGGCGCACTTAAGCCAGAACAGATTACCGATTACCGCGGGCGTTTGATAATCCCAGGGTTTATCGATACCCATCTGCATTATCCCCAAATGGAGATGATCGCTTCCTATGGAGAGCAGCTCCTGGAGTGGTTGAAGACCTATACCTTTCCCACTGAAAAGAAGTATTCTGACAAGGGATATGCGCGAAGTGTGGCAGAGGTGTTTCTAGATCAACTGCTCTTAAACGGCACCACCACCGCATTAGTGCTTGCAACCGTTCACAAAGAATCAGTGGATGCATTTTTTGAGGCAGCTAAGAAACGTAACCTTCGTATGATAGCAGGAAAAGTCTTAATGGATCGCAACGCACCAGACTACTTACTTGATACGCCTGCAACAGGGTATGCCGACTCTAAAGAACTCATAAAGCGATGGCATAACAATGGACGACTGCTCTATGCCGTGACTCCACGGTTTGCTCCGACTTCCACACCGGCACAGCTCGAGGTAGTTCAAAAATTGCTCGAAGAATACCCGGATGTATATCTGCATACCCACCTCTCAGAAAATCAGGGGGAGATTGAGTGGGTGAAATCTCTCTTCCCTGGCGCTGAGAGCTATCTTAAGGTATATGAAACATACGGTCTGGTAAGGCCTAGGTCTCTCTTTGCCCACAGCATCTACCTTGATGACAAAGACTTCTCAACGCTTGCGAAGCATGGGGGAGCCATCGCGTTTTGTCCCAGCTCAAATTTGTTTCTGGGGAGCGGTTTGTTTAATTTGAGGGAGGCAGAGAAATATGGTGTCGCAGTGGGCTTGGCAACTGACGTGGGTGCAGGAACGAGCTTTTCTATGCTTGAAACCATGGACGAAGCATATAAGGTAATCCAGATGCACAAAGCATGGAGCAGCCATCCCGCGCAGGAAAAACCTCTTTCTCCCCTCAAGGCGTTTTATTTAGCAACCCTGGGCGGTGCGCGGGCGCTCCGTCTTGATGACAAGATTGGAAATTTTCTTCCGGGCAAGGAAGCTGATTTTGTGGTGTTGAACCCAAGGGCGACCTCGCTGATGAAGTATCGCATGGCCAAGGTTGAGACATTGCAAGAAAGGCTTTTTGTGTTACAAGTTTTAGGAGATGATCGAGCTATCGAAAAAACCTACATCCTGGGTCACGCCTGGCATTAGGGTATATCTCCATCTCCACACTATACGCACACCCAGCCTTCATGCTTTACATTAGTTGGTGGTGGTGGATAACACATGGTATTTGAGCATTACCCAATGATAAGGAATGTAAAGGGTAGCTATCTTATAGCCATCATAATAACGGCACTCATTCTAGGAGAGAAATCACTACACGCCGCTGTGGCTATTGACCAACTTCAAAGTGCTATCACCCTCTCGCAGCGTGCCCTGATATCGCAGCAGAATAAAGATGGGTATTGGATCAGCTATGTGGAAACCAATACCTTTTATAATGCACTCCAGATACTCCTCTATTATTTCCTTGGTCGGGAAGAGCAAGAGAGGGAAACCATTGAGGGTCTATGCCGCTACCTGGTGAATACACAATCTGAAGACGGGAGCTGGCCACTCTACGATGGAGGTCCTTCGGACCTGAGTCTTTCTACCCTGAACTACTTTGCGCTCAAGCTCTCTGGTTACCCTGAAGAAGATGTAGCCTTAGTGCATGCCCGGGACTATATCCGCTCGCATGGTGGAGCAGAATCTATTTATGGAATGTATCAGATCATATTGGCTTTATTTGACCAGTTTCAATTATCTTTTATTCCTCAGGTACCGATCTTTCCCCTTCTTCTTGTCGCTCCTAGTTTATCCTGGTTTAGAATGATGTTCATTCCCTTGATGGTCGTGCTGCGGGAAGGAGCGATATACTGCCCGCCTGAAACATCCTATATTGATGAACTCTTTATCAATCAGGCTGAAGGGAGGGTCATTCGTGGGAATGAAGAACCTTTAAAGACGATAGATGCATGGGGGAAAAAGATCTGCAGAGTGTTTCCTGAAGATCTGTCTATTCCTTTTCTTTCGGGTAGCTTTAGCACTATGGTATATCTCAACTGGCTCCTCGCCCGACAGAATACAACTGATGGGCTCTTTTATGATTGCGTGCCCAGCACCTTTTTCCCCCTGCTCTCTCTCAAGGCCCTTGAGGATATAGCCAATAATGAAGAAGCAATTGATAAGGCACTCCACGCGCTTAATTCCTTTCAACAACAGTTGCCTGAGGGTGTATATCAGCCGCCCACTGATGCCACCATTCCTGCTACCTTTTCTGCCATCATGGCGCTCCTTGAAACGGGTCTCACCATGGAAGATGTGGTCGTGAAAAAGGGAGTGGGTTTTCTCTGGAACAGGCAGAGCACTAGATATGGTGATTGGGTCTACCAGATGATAATTCCAGTAGGACCCGGGGGATGGGGGTTTAATCTCAATTCCGAAAGTTTCCCAGATATCGATGATACTGCTTCCACCTTATTTGTGCTGAAAACCGCGTATGGTGATCGGTGGGAAGAGCGGATGAGTGATTTCACCAGGGGGATCCAATGGCTCTTGGCTATGCAAAACTGGGATGGCGGATGGGGTACCTGGGACCGAAAAGTAGGGTGTCTCACTACTTTGCTGAAGGAAGCTATGTCCAGTGTAGTTTTTGATGAGAGTGTAGTTGACCACACCACCCGCGTTTTGACTACTCTAAGCCTTTTTGGCTGCACCGAGGCTACTAGTTTCCAAGTAGCATGGGCGGTCAGATGGATAAAGGCTCAGCGGCTTGAGGACGGAAGCTGGCCAGCAACCTGGTTTATAAACTACCTCTATGAGACGGCAAATGTGTTAGGAGCCTTTTCAGTAGTAGACGCAGAGATGAGTGACGATTTTATCCAGAAGTCTCTCGATTATCTTCTTGAGAAACAGAGGGAAGATGGGGGGTGGGGCGAGAGTCCCTCTTCTTTTTCAGTTGGATCGTATGTCACTCTTGGGTACAGCAGCCCTTCCCAAACAGCCTTGATCCTTTTTGGGCTACTGCAGTTTTTAAGAG
>CAYYOQ010000176.1:0-5495 GCA_964473235.1 uncultured Thermodesulfobacteriota bacterium
TCCTCTGCCTTTGTAGCCTCTTCTTTTTTCTCTTCTTCTTTTAAGTCCTGAACGGTCTTAGTCATCTTATCAACTTGGTATTTACCAATAAGAAAGATAGTCTTTTTTGACTGGTTTTTGACATAGTAGTGAGATTTTTCTTCATGCTTTTTCCCAATCAGGAGCTGTTTTTCCTCCTTACCTTCTACAATGGCTTTAATGGTTGTTTGAGGTGTATCAAGCTGGTACTTTTCGAGGTTTTCGTCTTCAGCGAAATCGAGTGCTTTAAGTGAGGCAAAGGTGTTGACCATAGCTTCAACTTCTTCCTTTTTGGCTTTGGCTTTTTCCGGTGAGGTAATCTGCCAGTTTCCCTGTTCATCTTTTGCGAGCACTATTTCATGAGTGGGCGTGATGAGGGTGAGTTGGATTATGGCGTGTGCGGGGATATCAAAAATGGTTTTGTCTCTCCAATTCTTGGTTGATTTATCGAAGATGCCTCTGAGGGAGCCATTGGCAAGTATCACCTCATCTGATCCTTCTTTTCTCAGGTAAGAACTGAAGAAGTCAGGTCCAGTTTTTCCTATATAGAAGTGTGCGAGGAGTTTTTGATTGGCATCGGAAACTTTCACCTCTACCCCTTTTTCTCTGGTGACTTCAAAGAGCCCCTGTTTCTCAGCTTTTTTAGAGGCGATGTTTTCCCGCGTAAAGTTTTTAACTGCGTCCAGCGCGGCGTTGACCGAGGAGGGGTCTGCGGTAAAACCGTTGGTGTTATTGATTATCCACTCCTCTTCTTTCTTTTCCAGAGATGCCTGCTGAGAGGGGCCCTTCACCTCAATCGTGACTGCACTAGTTTTGTCGAAGTCGGGGAAGAGGGCGGTTACCTCCTTTGCCTTCTTTCGTTCCCTCTGTGAGAGGGGCCCTTCAATGAGGTAGACGAAGACGAGAAGGATAATAAAGATACCGAAGAGAATAACCGTTGTTTTAACCTTCATAGTTCCTTACTATCCTGTGTACTATTTAGGAGAGTAGTTTAAAAAATCAGAAATCCGAAGCACTAAATTCGAAACAAACCTAACTATGATGCTCCCGTAAAAAGTCCCGGCGTGTGTCATTGCGAGGAGCGGAGCGACATGGCAATCTCGTTTTTTCAAATACTTACAATGGCAGAGATTGCTTCACTTCGTTCGCAATGACAGTTTTTTGACTTTTTACGACGCCATCAAATATCAAATGTTCAAAACGTAATGCATAGTGTTTTGAACTTTGAGCTTTGTCATTTGACATTCTCATGCTTTTTACCATGCCATTGCCTCTCTCCTCTTCCTCCTCCTTCTCAGGTAAAAGTTGATGAGTCCGAATAAGATGAGGAGGGCGGGAATCCCGAACATGTTCAGCGATTTAATAAGTGATTTCACCTGTTCTGTGGTTTCTTGAAGAGGTCGGTCGGTAACTCCCAGAGATCGAATGCCTATCAGTTGCTCACCCAGGGTGAGCCAATCAATAATATTGAGGAGAAACACCTGATTTTCTTTAAATTGGGTGAGAAAATCATCATTAATAAATCGAGCATTTCCTATTACCACCATCTGGGTATCAGGGCTTTCCTTAATGGTTTCCTTTGGCGGCTCGGCTTTTTTCTTATCGCTCTTTTCTTCGGTAGTGGGAACAGGTTTGTCAGCAAAAAAGCTTTTAAACTTTCCCGAGGCGGCAAGTGCGAGGGTGTAGCTTTCGGTTTTCATCCCTGGGCTTAAGAAATTTTGCTGTGGGTCTAGCATATAGAAACCCTTCCGTACGAAGGAGAAAGGTGTTGACTTTGCCAACTCGGTGATGGTTGCCCCGGCAGCTTTTTCCTTAAGTGTGGTAACGGAACTGGTCCAAGGTAACACCAGTGATTCCAAGTTACTTACCGCTGGATTATCGGGTGAAAAGCCTTTACTCATTACCTTGACCCAGAAAGGATACGGTATTTGAAAAGTCATAAAACCGCTTCGGAAGGCAGCAGGTACATTGGAACGATCGAGCACAAGATTCTGCTCAACTTTTATCCCGTAGTGTTCTAGCAGGTCATCGATACCTGAGGAGAAGGGAGATCCCTGTAGTGTTCCCTCAGCTATTTCTATCGTGTCGATGAGGAAAACAATTTTACCACCTCGCATCAGGAACTGGTCAATCTCATAGTTCTGATGATTGTTGAGCTCGCGAGGGGCGGCGACAATGAGGGTGTTAATTACCTTCGAGATCCCAGCTTCACCCGATAGTTCCACCCTCTCCACCTTGTACTGTTTTCCTAGAAGTTGCTGTGATACCTGGTAATCCTTCGAGAGATCAGATGGTGCTCCTGCAAGGATTCCTACGGTTTTGGTTTCAGTGCTGGTTACTTTTACCAGGGAACTGGTGAGGTCGTACTCAAGGTTTCTGGTATCGTTAATGAAAGGGAGTGCCTCTTTTTTATCTGCATAGAAGATAGCAGCGCCAAAATAAACGTTGGTGAGCTGGGCTTGGTCCCTCTCGATAATGTTCAGTTGTACCTGAGGGATTCCCATAAACCTGAGCTCTTGCTGTAACTGGGGATCATCAGTGGGGTCAATGAATTTGAGGGAAAGGTTTCCTCCGGCGTAGGCACGGTACTCATCCAGGATGTCAACAATCTCCCGTCTCAGGTTAACCAGGTAAGGTGGAAGCTTTTTGGAAAAGTAGAGTTTAATAGTGACAATGTCATCGAGATTTTTAAGCACCCCCTTTGTCGAGGCGGTAAGTGTGTATCTCCTGTCCTGGGTGAGGTCAATCCTGGCAAAGTGCCGAAAGAGCAAGAAATTGAGCACCGCGATAATGCCGAGCACTATCAGAACAAGTGCAAGATAGTTAGTGCCGTATTTCAGACGTCGAGTGGTGGGAGAACTGGTTACTTCCATTTTCTGCTCTCGAGGGCAAGGGTATTGAGAAAAAGAAAAAAGCCAATGACCGAAAGATAGTAGATGAGATCGCGAGAATCTATTACTCCCCTGCTGACGCTCTCAAAGTGAGCACCCAAACCAAGATAGGTGAAAAGGGGTACCACTACACTGGGTGCAGACATTAATACGATATCTTCTCCCACAATCAGGAGCGCAAAGCAGGTGACAATACCAATGATGAAGGCGACAATCTGGTTCTTGGTAAGAGAGGAGACGAAAAGACCAATGGCGAGGTAGGCACCTCCCATCAGACATGCCCCGAGGTATCCACCCACGATGGCGCCTGTGTCAGGTTCTCCCAGCACATAGGTAGTGGCCACCAGGGGGAAGGTGAGCAGCAGGGTAATGATTATGAAGACAAAGTTTGCGAGAAATTTTCCTAGTACTGCTTCGTAGTCCCTCAAGGGAAGGGTCATCAGCACCTCCATGGTCCCCAATTTTTTTTCTTCAGCCCACGCTCTCATGGTAACCGCAGGTGCGAGGATGAGGAAGAGCCAGGGTAAGATCCCAAACAGTGGCCGCAGGTGAGCTTGGCCAATCAGAAAGAATGTTCTGAAAAAGAGCCAGCCGGAGAAGAGGAGAAAGGTGATGATGAAAATATAGGCAATGGGTGAGTTAAAGTAGCTTTTAAATTCTTTCTGAAAGATGGTACTAGTATTGCTCATTAAGGTTAACCTTCTTTGGTGGTAAGCTGCAGGAAGATGTTTTCTAAGGTTGCGGTCTCCCTATGCAGCTCGGTGAGACTCCATCCGTTGCGGGCAACCATAAAGAAGAGCTCTTCGCTTATATCTACTCCCCTCTTGCTTTTGATGATAAATTGGTTGATCCCATTCTCTTTCTCGCCCACCTTTTGAAACTCCTTTATGGTGTGCAGTGCCTTAAGTTTTGCCTGAATCTCTTCAAGGGGACCTCTGATGGTAATGTAGGTGGTGTCCTCTCCTTGAGCGTTAGCTGCCATCTCTTCGGGGGTCCCGCTGCCCACAATTTCCCCTTGGTGAATGATGATGATGCGGTCACAGGTAGCTGAGACTTCTGGGAGGATATGGGAGCTTAGAATGATAGTTTTTTGCTTGCCAATTTTTTTAATCAGCTCTCGAATCTCGATGATCTGGGTCGGATCTAGGCCGATGGTAGGTTCATCGAGGATTAAAATATCGGGGTCATGGAGTAACGCCTGAGCGAGCCCCACCCTTTGACGGAAACCTTTGGAGAGCTCCCCTATGTCTTTTCCGATTTCTTTTCTGAGACCGCAAAGCTCTATTACCTGTTTAATCTTTTCCCTTCTCTGAGAGGGGGAAATAGCTCTCACTTTTGCAATGAATTCAAGGTAGTCTATGATCCCCATATCCATATAGAGGGGATTATTCTCCGGCAGGTATCCAATCAGTTTTTTCACTTCCAGGGGATTTTTAAAGACATCATATCCCGCGATGGTTGCAGTGCCAGCATCTGCGGGGTGGTAGCAGGTGAGGATGCGCATGGTAGTCGTTTTACCGGCACCGTTGGGGCCAAGAAAACCCACCACTTCACCCTTTTTCACCTCAAACGAGACATCTTTTAAGGCTATCGTGGTACCAAAGCTTTTAGAGAGATGACTTGCACTAATCATACTTGTTAAGAAAAAATGGTTGGTATGGCTTAGAAGGACGATGTAGTGATATTAGAATTTTAACTCGTGCCTTTTTTTGAGGAGCAATTCTAAAGAAAACCTGTAAAAATGTCAATAAGAAATTAAAAAAGTATGTTTATAGAACGTGTGATCAATGATGAGAGGTTTAAATATTTAAAAAAAGTCATCATAAAAATGTATAAAAATATGCTACTATGGAAGATATCCATTGGTCTGGGGTTTGAGGATTCGCGGGTTCGAGTACCAGGATTCAGTTGTCAGAAATCTCGCCAAACATATTTGAAATTTTACAGACTCTTTATGAGCGACAGGGAAGATTTTTCTGAGCCACAACACAAAATTGCTTACGCATCTGGAGAACGGCAGGTGCCTTCGAATTGTGCAGTGCCAGACCCCATTCCATCCCCCTTTGTCGAAGGTTCTGGAAACTGCCTGTCTTTTTGATAATACGTAAGTTACGGGGTCGTGACAAAAGCCAATGAATATATTGTTGGGCTCAGAACAATCTCCACTGTCGCTGAAATTCTCAGATTTGCAAATGTAAGAATTAATGCATGCTTGCACGCCTACGAGTTCACAGCGCTTGCCGCCTGATGGCTGATTGCTTAAACATTAGTGAATGTGCTGAAGGAAGGGAAGAAAAATGTTTGGCTTTACGGGAAAGCTACTCTCCATTGACCTGACTACTACGGTGAGGTCACTTACGCAACTTGATGAAGCAGTTGCCCGCCGCTTCCTGGGGGGCAGTGGATTGGCTGCTCACCTTTTATCTTCAATGGACTGGATGGTTGAACCACTCAGCCCACAAAATGTGCTGGTCTTTATGACTGGCCCTTTAACAGGAGTTCCAGCACCTCTGTGCTCCCGGTTTTCAGTGTGTGCAAAATCTCCCTTAACCTCCATCTGGGGAGAGGCACACGCCAGCGGTTTTT
>CAYYOQ010000177.1:0-5484 GCA_964473235.1 uncultured Thermodesulfobacteriota bacterium
CGCTTAATGGATTTTGTTTGGCGAGGTCTACTAGGATGCGTTTCTGCTGATTCATGACCTTCACCTGCTGCACATCTTTTTCCTGGAGCAGGTTTTCTGCGAGGTCTTTAAGGGCTTTCCTGTTTTCAATTAGAATTTCTACCTCAGCATTTAAGGCGAGGTTTTTTACGAGCGAGCTTCCTCGATTGATGAATTCATCCATCAGGGCGTTCTTTGACTGGTTAGAGAAAAAGATCCCATAGAACAGGGAACAGATCACAAAGAGGGAAATGGTGAGAATCAAAATTTTGGTATTGAGGCTCTCTCTTCTCACTTGATCACCTCACGAGCACTATTAACCACCTCAGGAGAAACAACAATTCCCAGCTTCCCTGCCACGGTAAGGTTTACAATTGTTCCCGCCTTCACAGGCCCTTGGATGAGGGGTAAGGGAGAATTTTTATTCTGGAGGAGCTGGGAGGCAAACTCTGCGGTTTGTACCCCTATCTCACGGTAGTCCAGGGAGAAGGAGAGGATAGCTCCATTTTCAGCAAACCACTCGTTGAATCCCACCACCGGAATTTTTTTAAGGAGCATCTGGTTGATAAGGAATTTGAGAATCTTCTCGGATCCGATGATCCGATCAGGTATGATCCAGAGGATATCGATGGCAAATTGAGGGGAATTAAGTATTTCAGGGATGTCTTTTTGTAAGGTGATGGGAAACCTTACAATCTGCACCTCGGCGGTGGCAGCCACCTGAGAAATGGTATCAACCATGCTTTGGTTGAGTGTCTGGGCGTAGAATAATCCAATTCTTTTTCTTTGGGGAAAACCCACTTTGATCTGTTTGAGCTGCAGATCGATGGGGAGATTGAGACTTACCCCAGGATAAAGCTTACCGTCGGTTAATAGCTTTTCAGGATTGGCGACCATGGTGAAGAGTTTCAGTGTGGGTCCCGTAATGGTGCCCACTAGATAGGTTGCCTCAGGTCCCACCGCAACCACCAGGTCACCCTTGTCTTTAAAAGCACGTTCTACAATAGATTTCCCACCACTTATGTCTTCATTTATGGAATATTCCTGGAAGCTTGCTCGCGCAAACCCACTCTTAAATCCTTCTATTGCCTTCTGATAGGGGATGATGTCACTACTTTTGATGATAATAATTTCTTGGGGGAGAATTTCAGAAGGTGAAATAAGGAAAATCGCAGCTATGAATGGTAGAAGATGATACTTCATGCGGTGTGGGCACTTAAAGTATGCGTATGGCTCTACATAACCAGCTACTTAAAATATATAAAACAATAGTGGCTCAATCTAGCCATTTATATTATTTGATTTCATAGCAAATTGTAAAGGTTTATTTTTAAAATTGTAATTAACTAATTGTTTAAAAAGAATTTTCTCAAGATGGGGATAATTTTAAACATAAAAATTTCTTGTGGCATAAGGTTTGCTCACTATTTGATGGAATGAAATAAAATCGAGAGGTATATGACTATGGATAGAAGGGTTGTAATAACAGGAATGGGTGCAGTGACCCCGTTAGGGTTAGAGCTGAAAACTACCTGGGAGAATTTAGTAAGAGCTCGTTCTGCCATTGGGTATATCTCACTTTTTGATGCCTCTTCTTTCCCTGTGAAGATTGCTGCTGAGGTAAAGGAGTTTAATGAATCGTCTATTGAGCTTCCTGAATATATGGAGCCTTTTGCCAGCAGGGCGACCAAGTTTTGTCTGGCTGCGACTCATGAAGCCATACAACATGCTTCTCTTGATCTTGCAACCATCGACCCTACTATGTTTGGTATTTCTTTAGGGGGGAATGAGGAGGCTTCTAGAATCTCTGGATTGAGCACTGCCTTTAATGAATCAGATATTTATACCTCTCTCAAAAATGGAGACTTGTCCTACTTGAATAAGTCTAACTATTTGGGTCAGATTTGGGCAGTAAGACGGTGTGCCAATACCACTGCAAACATTCTCTCTATACTGTACCATGCTCAAGGTCCTGTAAGTACTTCTTCTACTGCATGCGCTTCTAGTGCGCAGGCAATAGGAAAGGCGATGAGGCTCATTGAGCATGGGGATGCTGATATTATGATTACGGGAGGAGCTGATTCTATATTAAGTGAATTCTCTGTGGCGGGGTTTAGCTTGTTGGGAGCCCTCTCGCAAAATAATGAGAATCCAGAAAAGGCGAGCAGGCCATTTGATCTAAAAAGAGATGGCTTTGTACTCGGTGAAGGTGCGGGAATTCTCATCATGGAGGAGTTGTCGCATGCCCAGGCCAGAGGAGCCAATATCCTCGCAGAGATAACAGGCTTTGGAACCTCTTCAAATGCATATCGCATTACTGATTCTCCCCCTGATGGAAGAGGGGCTGATCAAGCGATGAGGTCAGCGTTGCAGGATGCGGAATTATTGCCAGAAGATATTGATTATATCAATGCCCATGGGACCTCCACGCTTCTCAATGATCGAAGTGAAACCAAAGCCATTAAGAAAGTCTTTGGCAACGCCTCCTACCATATCCCCATCAGTTCCAATAAGTCGATGCTTGGCCACTTGATTGCAAGTGCAGGAACCATAGAACTGATTGTAAGCGTTTTGACTATCCAGAACAATATTATTCCCCCCACCATCAATTATGAGACGCCTGACCCTGAATGCGATCTCGATTACGTTCCGAATGAGACGAGAGCACACGAAGTGGATGCGATCTTATCGAACTCCTTCGCCTTCGGTGGTCAGAATGCGAGCCTGGTATTAGAACGGTATTATGACGCCTAGACCTAGACGGGTTGTGATGACTGGTTTGGGTCTTATCTCTCCCCTTGGACTCACCTTAGAAGATAATTGGAACTCCCTCATTAAAGGCACTTCAGGGATTAATTTTATATCTTCCTTTGATTGCTCTTCTTGGAAGGTTAAAATAGCTGGTGAGGTAAAGAATTTCGATGCCCGCTTTCTACCGGGTAAGAAGAAGTCTATTAAACTTATGAATAGGGATTCACAACTCGCTGTTGCGGCAACCCATTTGGCCTTAGAGAATTCAAGACTGAACAGGGAAGAGATTGACCCCGCTGCAATAGGGATTGCCTTTGGGGCCTTAGGTGTACAGTATACCCTTGAGGAAGCATATACCGTAACTTACAACGCGTTAGGAAAGCAGCTCACCTGGCTCGATAGATCGAGAGAGCCAAAGTGTCTCAATCCCATATGGCCTCTCACCATCCTTCCCAACATGAGTCTTTGTCATGTTGCTATCACTCACGATATCCAAGGCCCCAACATAGCCTTTTGTTCTCTTACTACCTCAGGGGCACAGGCAGTGGGTGAGGCCTTCAAGTATATTCAATATGGAGAAGCTGATATTTTTCTTGCAGGAGGGTGCAGTAGTTTAAATCCCTCTTATCTCTTTTCGCTCTTCTCTTCCGGGTTACTCTCCGTTGAACAGCACAATCCAGGCGCTGCGTGCAAGCCCTTTGATGAAGAGAGGAATGGCTTTGCGATGGGGGAAGGAGCGGCGGTAGTCGTTTTAGAGGAGCTCACTCATGCTCAAAAGAGAAATGCCCCCACCTATGCTGAAGTTATTGGCTATGGTGCTACCATGCAGGGGCGTACCCTTCTCTATGAGAAGGAGCTATTGGAAGCGAGGGTGGAGGGTATTGCTGCATGTGTGGAGGAGGCGATCGCGCACGCTAAGATTGATCCACAGGATATCGATTACCTTAATGCGGAGGGAAATGCTACCCCTCTCTCTGATTGGGTTGAAACGGAGGCCATTAAGAAGGTGTTCGGCCGTTATGCCTCTCAGCTTTCAATCAGTTCTACCAAGGCTACCATGGGTCATTTGCTCTCTGCGTCAGGTCCCGCAGAGGTTATTATAGGTACCTTGGCGATAAGAGATGGCATTATTCCGCCTACTATCAACTATCAGCATCCGGATCCCTACTGTGACCTTGACTATACCCCCAATCATTCTAAGGAAAAAGAAGTAGAGGTGGTACTCTCTCTCTCTCTAGGGCTAAACGGAGAAAATGTAGCGTTACTGATCAGAAAATTTTCCTAACACAAAGCCACAATCTTTAAAGGAAGCACGTTAATGAAGAGGAGGGCAGTGATCACAGGGGTAGGATTAGTTACCCCCCTAGGAATAGGTAAAGAAGAAAATTGGCAGCAGCTCATTGCAGGAAGATCTGGCATAGAAAAAGTTGAACGGTTAATCGCGAGAGGAGTATCCACCGTCATTGGAGGAGAAGTAAAGAATTTCAAAGCCAGTGACTTTATCAAGGATCGAAAAACCATAAAACTTTCTTTACACAATGTTCATTTAGCGATTGTTGCTGCGCAGTTAGCTGTAAAGGATGCAGGCGTACAGGTTGAGAAGGTTAACCCTGCCATGTTCGGTTGTTTTATCGGTTCTGGGGGAGGAGGTTACGAAGATGGTCCTGGGGTTCCGGATTTAGCTGAACCTTTACTCAAATCATGGTCAGAGGAGAAGGGAAAGTTTGATCCGGTAAAGTTTGGTACAAATGGTATCGCGGGCATCTATCCCCTCTTTCTTCTGAAAACGTTGCCCAATAATGCATTTTACTATATCTCACTCGCCTATAATATTCAGGGTGAAAATGATAATATCATTGCATCATTTACTGGTGGTTCACAGGCAATAGGTGACGCCGCAAGAGCCATCAGGAGGGGCACTACTGATATTGCCATTGCAGGAGGCTATGATTCTCTCCTGTTGCCTGCTACTCTATTTAGTTTTGATACTTTAAAGCTTTTAACGCAGAACCCTAAGCCAAGGGAGGCGTGTCGTCCCTTTGATGTCCAACGGGATGGGATGGTACTAAGTGAAGGTGCCGGCATGGTAGTAATTGAAGAACTATCTCATGCCCAGAAACGGGGAGCACCTATTTATGCAGAGGTTTTAGGGTACGGGAACTCATCCAGCGCCCACCACCTCTATCACCCCTGCCCCGTAGGGAGTGGAATCAGTATCGCACTAAAAAAGAGTTTGCGTGATGCGGAAATTGAGGCATCGGCAATTGACTATATCAATGCTGATGGCATTGCGACCGTGGCGAGTGATAGAGCAGAAACGCGGGCCATCAAAGAGGTGTGTGGTACTCATGCGCACCGAATACCAGTAAGTTCTACTAAATCAATGATGGGACACTTAGGAACTGCAGCAGGTGCTGTGGAACTAATCATTTGTGCATTGGCCTTGCAAGAAAACATGATCCCCCCCACCATCAATTATGAGACACCTGACCCTGAATGTGGTCTTGACTATGTTCCCAATCAGGCACGCGCAACACAACTCCAAACCGCTCTCTCCATAAACCAAGGATTGGGAGGACAGTGCACCTGCTTAGTTATTAAAAAAGTTTCTTAAGCATACCGTATAGTAGTGAGAGCATAAAAAGGTGCCCTGTCGTTGCGAGGAACATGATTCCTCATAGTGGTACACCTTATTAAATACCCTCGGTCGTAAAG
>CAYYOQ010000178.1:0-5484 GCA_964473235.1 uncultured Thermodesulfobacteriota bacterium
TGAGGTAACCAGAATGCCCTCATCCTTCACCTCAATCTGAGCACCCATGGACCTGAGCATGGTAATTACTTCTTTATCCCCCTGGGTATCATTCATATCCAGTCCTTTAAGGATAATACGAGATGCGGTAATCGCACCCGCACAGAGTGGAAAAGTCGCAGAAGAAAAATCACCTGGCACCCGCTTTTCAAATGAACGGTAGCTCTGCCCCCCCCTTACTCTAAACACCTCCCATCCCTCTCGCTCATACTGGATACGCTGCCCCTCTAACCATGCTAAAGTCATTCCCACATAGGGCCTTTCGTGCAGGTCAACCACGCGAATCTCTGTATCCCCCTCCGCCAGGGGAGTGCTGATGAGAAGACTAGAAAGATATTGCGAACTCAAACCACTTACCTCAGTCGTACCACCGTTCATCTTCCCCTTCACCCTAATAGGGCAGTACCCTTTTCGCTCAAGCGAGTAAGCCTTAGCCCCCAAATTACTCAATGCATCCAGAAGAGGCTGCATGGGGCGGGTTCTTAAAGATGCGTCCCCATCAAAGACAACTTCTTTATCCTGCAAAGCTGCGACACTGGTGGTGAGCCTGAGTGAGGTACCAGAGTTACCTACATCAATCTTTGATGACCGCACCTGAGGAGTACCCCCACACCCTTTCACCACCCACTCTTCCCCTGTCTCAATCTCAGCGCCTAACGCCCTGCAGGCGGTCACCGCCGAGCGGGTATCACCAGAATCAAGGGGACTTACAATGCGTGAGGTCCCTCCCGCCAGTGAGGCAATCACCACTGCGCGGATGGTGTGGGACTTGGAGGCAGGTATCTCAATGCTTCCCTTCAGTGCCGATTTTTTCACGATGAGTTTCATGAAAGTTTTTCCACTACCACCTTTTTCATAATCTCCAGAGGGGCCTTCTCACCCGTCCAGAGCTCAAACTGTAACGCCGCCTGATTGACAAACATCTCCAGTCCTAGAATAGTAGCACACCCATTTTCTTGAGCTTCTCTAATCAAACGTGTTTTCAGAGGGTTATAGACACTATCAAACACCAGCATACCCTTGAGCATCTCCTTCTTAACCGGCGTTTCATCTGGATGAGGATACATACCGAGAGAAGTGGTGTTAATTAAAATATCAGGTGTATAAGATGCAACCTGCTCTATACTCCCGAACTCACAACCAAGCTCTTTTGCCAGCACTTCAGCCTTTTTCACCGTTCGATTGAGAATCGCCACACGAGCACCCTGCTCTTTCAATCCAAAGGCAATCGCCCGTGCTGCTCCTCCCGCTCCGAGAAGAACAGTCTTTTTGTCCTTGAGGTTTACCCTCTCCTCCAATGCCCTTATAGCTCCACTGCAATCAGTATTGTAGCCCACTAACCTCCCATCCCGATTAACGATAGTGTTTATGGCACCTATTCTTTGCGCTCCCTCCTCAACCTCATCCAGATACTTCATCACCTCTATCTTGTGGGGAATAGTAACACTCATCCCTTGTATCCCTAAGGCTCGCATCCCCTCCATCGCCTTTCTCAGGTGTTCCACCTTAAAGGCTAAAAACACATAATCCAATTTGAGGTGCTCAAAGGCAGCATTGTGGATATGAGGAGAAAGAGAATGCTCGATAGGATTGCCTATAATAGCACAGAGCTTAGTAGCAGCGGTGATGGTGCGGCGGTTTATCAATTATATTACCCCAGTTTTAAATTTCAGAGGTTACCCTATTCACGCGTATCAAATCCAAAATCCGAATATCGAAATCCAAAAAATACTTAATGATGTGAGATATGCGATATGGGATAAAAGAATTGTTTGTAATCTCAGATCTCACATCACGATTCACCATTTACGATTCACGATTCACCATTTCCCTCACCCTATCAGCCGCAAAACGGACAAACTCGCTGCACTTTTTGCGACCTTCTTTCTTAAGGTATGCCATCCCCTCCTCGGTCTTAAGATCAACCCCAAGTAATTCACGACAGTTAACAGCGCCAAAGTGAGCTTTAAAATCATTAAGAAACGTATCTATCATCTGGTACACCTGCGGTTTACCCCTCCCCTTCCCCTTTACACCAATAGCCATAGCTGTTGCCGCAACCGCTCCACAAACAAACCCGTTTCTTCCCAATCCCCCTCCAAAACCGGTTGCGATTGCAGGAATGAGTGGTGAGTCAATTCCCATCATTTCGCTCACCGAGCGAAGGACAGATTCCGCTCAATTATACCCTTGCTCAAAGTACGATACCGCTTTCCCCCCACCATCTGTTTTAGGTTCGCTCATAAAAACGCTCCTTGATTTTATAGACTAAGTATGTTTTTATAATACATTTGAAATCATTTGTAAAGCCAGTTGTCAGTGGCAGGTAGACCATTGGGTCTTATCTGAAACTCTAATAATTTTAATCTGTCACTCCCGCGCAGGTGGGAGTCCAGTAATTTCAACATGCAATGGATTCCTGCTTGCACAGGAATGACATTTTAAAGGCAGCCTTATTAATCCCTATTGAGAGGGCTATGATGAATCACCATGAAACTCCTCGAAGAACCATCCTGCTTGGGATCGATGGTGCAACCTTTGATCTTCTTTCACCCTGGATGAATGAGGGACTGCTCCCCCACCTGCACACTCTGATCAAGGAAGGGGTTTCAGGGAATCTTGCCTCCACGATTCCGCCCACCACCCCTCCTGCCTGGGCATCCTGCATCACCGGGAAAAACCCGGGGAAACATAGCATCTTTGATTTCAGAGAATCACCTTTTGCCGACCCCACCAGACCACTCATTAGCGCTGCATCGGTGAAAGGAGAAAAACTCTGGCACCTGCTCAACCAGCAGGGAAAGAGAGTAGGGATAGTAAATGTGCCCATCACCTACCCTCCTGAAAAGGTTGACGGATTCATGATCTCCTGCCTTATGACCCCGAGTCAGGATTCGCCCTACACCTACCCTGAGGAGCTTAAGGGAAAAGTGCTTAAGGCGATTGGAGACTATGTGCTCAACATCGATATCCCCAAGTATGATGTGGAGACAAAAAAGGATGCGCTCACCTTCCTAAAAGACATCCGCTACAGCTTTGAGAAACGGAGAGACGCCTTCTTCTATCTTATGGAGCACGAAACCTGGGATTTTTTCATGATTGTCTTTATCATGCATGATCGAATCCAGCATCTTTTCTGGAAGTATCTGGATAGAGAGAGCCCACTCTACCACAGCCCACGTGCAACACTTTTACGAGGAGAAATCATCAGTTCTTACCAGCTTCTCGACGAAATGCTGGGAGCGCTCCTTAAAAAACTGGATGATACCACTGACCTCCTCGTCATTTCCGACCATGGATTTGGCTCTACCAAAAAATGGTTTAATGTGAACCGCTGGCTGGCCGACCTGGGTCTGCTCAAAGTGAAACCCTTAGCCCAGATAAAAAGGCGATTATTCTATCAGGCCATGGGTGTAGGAGAACATCCCCTGGTAAAAACCCTTATCCCTGAGCTACTCCAGTCCACTATCCGCAGAAAGATTCGAGGCAGTCGCTCTACCTTCAAAGCTGATATTGATCAGGCAATCGATTGGACCCACACCAAAGCCTTCTTTGCCAGCATCCCCTGCCAGGGTATTTATATCAATAGTAAAAAAGAGGGGGGAGAAGGTACGGTCGCTTTAGGAAAGGAATATGAAGAGCTAAGAAATTTTATCCGAGAAAGACTTCTTGAGGTAACTGATCCCGCTACCAAAGAGAACATCGTAGATAAAGTCCTCTATAGAGAAGAGGTCTATCAAGGTGCTCACACCTCTCTCGCCCCCGATATCCTCTTCATTGCCAAAAATTATAGCTACCTGGGGAGACAACTGCTCGGTGCCGGGGAGTGGATCATCGGCAGCGAGAACACCCCCAATGGTTTCCACCGTGACAATGGCATCTTTATTTCGCATGGTAAACACTTCAAACGCGGAGTCACCCTAGAAGGCGCTTCCATTATGGATATTGCCCCCACCATCCTCTACAGCTTAGGACTCCCCATTGTAGAAGATATGGATGGCAAGGTGCTTAAAGAAATCTTTACCGAAGAATTCCTCTCCTCCCATCCCATTCAGTACCGTGCACCCTCTGAGGCTGAAAAGAAGACGAGGGGAGAGACTTACTCCGCGGAAGAACGTAAGAAGATAGAAGAACGATTAAGGGCATTAGGATACATTGAATGAAGAAGCATCTCAAGTGGCTCATCAAGTGTGGTTTTACCATTACCCTTTTCATCCTTATTTTCAAACCCAGCCTTTTAGGCATCACCCGCCAGTTCATCCCGGTCACCCTGGGTGACCTCTGGAAGGAAATCACCACCATCACCCTTTCCACCTTTTGGACATGGATTGCTATCGCTATCCTCATTCAGGCATTGGGAATGTTTTGCAGTATGTTGCGCTGGAACCTTCTGTTGAAAGGACAGGGGATAAAGTTTTTTTTTACCCACCTCGCGGTAACCTACTTGACCGGACGCTTCTTCGGCATGTTCCTGCCCGGTACCCTTGGCCTGGATGGATACCGCTTATTCTATGTGGGAAAGCAGACCTCCAAGTGGGTGGAATCCACCGCGGTCATCATCATCGAAAAAATCATCGGCTTTATTGCCTTAACCTTCCTGGTACTGGTCACCCTGCCTCTCGGATGCAGGCTCTTTCACTTTAAACCGCTGGTACTATCGATTATCCTGGTGGTGCTGGGATGCATGGTCTTGGGCGCACTGATCTTACTTTTCAATCCCCGCCTGATGCGCACCTTAATCGGGATTATACCATTGCCCGGAAGATCCCGGATAGAAGGCAAGCTGAAAAAGATATCTCACGCCACCACCATCTATGGTGGCCAAAGAATGCTCTTAGTAAAGGCTACTCTTCTCGGTGTGATGGTACACCTGTGCACCTGCCTTATGTACTTTGGAACCGCCATGTCTATCCGTTCACCCCACATCGACATCCTCGATATCCTCTTTGCCAGCCCACTGATGATCTATGGAACTGTGCTGGGACCTTCTATCGGGGGGGAAGGTATCAGGGAAATCGTTTTTGCCCTGATCTTAGGGGCAAAGACTGGTCATGCCAAGGCGATCCTTTTTAGCCACCTGGGCTTCTGGATAGGGGGTGTTTTAGGCATGATCGGAGGGGTTATCTATCTCATGCGTCCCGCAGCATACCAGGCACAGATAGCACAAATGAAAACCATGCAAGAAAAGATGGCAAGGGAAGAAGACGAGGATCTAAAAGAAGCAGAGTTTAAGAAAGCCCGAGAAAAAATAACCCACCGGCTTACACTCTGCCCGGCTGCGGGACTGCTCGCTGGAAGTCTGGTGGGACTAATGGAAGCAGTAGTCATCACCCTTAAAAATCCTCGCCTGGAAGAATATACTATTCTCTACTACAGCATCTTAAGCTACGGCATCCTGGGACTCATCCTGGGAGTGGGTCTCGGTATCCTTGGCGGGCTTTTATC
>CAYYOQ010000179.1:0-5464 GCA_964473235.1 uncultured Thermodesulfobacteriota bacterium
CGCTGAATTTTGCCTCCCATAATCATAACTAATTCATTCGCACTGGATTCAGGATAAATCAATATGATAACCTGGTCCGACCCCAATCGCAAAGTAGAATAAAAGGCTTATTGCAATAATAAAAAAGTATGTCATCACCGATATCTATTTGGAGATGATCATGAGAATTTTGAGACGATCAAACCGCTTTTACACTACAGACCGATTCGGTCAACCTGAGATTCGCGTTTACCACAAAAAAGGCCATAAGAAGAAAATGAACCGGTATCTGCTCAAGTGCGGGTGCTGTGATCAGAAGATCGAAATTTACTATTCAGATGATGGGCTTGAAATCGGCGGTGTCAATGGAGCGATCGAGGATTGGCGTGAGATACTTCTCCCCTTGCTATTGATTGAGCAAAGGGGAGGCAAACTGATTGATCGATGTAAGCTTATTCGCAAACGCAAGTAGAAGTGATGTCAAAGAGGAAAGAAGATTCACAGCGCGAGAGACGGATTTCGATGGAAATCGTAGTAGATGCCTATGGTGCTTGGGAACAAGCTATGGGCTGGTACTACTACCTCGAAGAGACGCTCCATTTTCCCTTTCGAGTACGGTGCATCAAGAAAAGATCAATCTCACCTCTGCTACCCACTGAGGAAGTGGAAGTTATAGGAATGCCCCCCGAAGTGGAGTGCGAAAAAGAGATGTTCGTCACTGTCAAGTGGAATGGGAGAGTTGTTGCTATTCCTCTTTCGCAACTTGAGTGTTGTTCAAAAGACAAGAAAACAAAAGAAGCAGTAAAAGATTGGCACTACTGGGTTGAGCGCGGCTACCAGTTCGGATGAAGTATTGGTGAGCAGGACTTAACAAGTAGCTTAAGCTAACCATCAAGCTATGAAACATGAAAGGTTCGGGCCACGCTCACTGATTGATATGCAATAGAATGGGATATGGGATATGAGATGTGCGATGGGTGATAGAAGATTTGATAAGGTGAGGACACTATCCACTATCGACCCAATAATCGCATTTTAAAGGCAGAAAAATAAGATTTTTAACAGGAGTCCATGGCGAGAGAAAAGTTTCATTATGATATACTAACTCGACCTCAACTCCCCATTGGCCAGCTCCCAATTCCGCAACCCCACCCCATCTAAATTTTCTCCGTTTTACTTCCAAATGAATATGTTGCCATAAGGCACACATCGTGCTATAATTTCAAACATGAAGTATTTCACATGGAGTCAGGAAAAGAATAAATTCTTAAAGAATGAGCGGGGCATCTCCTTTGAAGAAATTGTTTACCATATTGAGAAGGGAGATGTTGCAGATCTCCTTGAGCATCCAAATCAGACGCGTTATCCAGGTCAACGTATTTTCGTTGTAATTGTTGACCAATACGTTTACCTGGTTCCATTTGAAGAATCGGAAGAGAGGATTTTTCTAAAAACCATAATCCCTAGTCGCAAAGCGACAAGGAAATACCTTGGAGGTAGATAATGGCTAAGCTCGATAAATCGGAGAGAGAATTGCTTAAGTCAGTAGAATCCGGCGAATGGAGATCTGTCGCGAACAAGGAAGACGAATTGAAAAGATACGGAGAATACGCAAGGGCTACATTCAAAAAAGATCGTCGAGTCAATATCCGGATTTCAGGCAAGGATCTCGATGCCTTGCAGAAGCGTGCTCTGAGGGAAGGAATCCCATACCAGACGTTGATTTCAAGCATCCTCCACAAGTATGTCTCAGGACGTCTCAAGGAAGAAATCGTCTAACTTGCTGCTGCACCTGTCGGAGCAGGTTGAAAGAAATAAGACAGGGGTCGGGCCACGCTAACTGATTGATATGCAATAGAATGGGATGTGGGATGTGCGATGGGTGATAGAAGATTTAATAATGAGAGGACACTATCCACTATCGACTCAATAATCGCATTTTGAGGGGAAGAAAAATAAGATTTTTAACAGAGTCCCTGGCGAGAAAAAAAGTTTCATTATGATAACTTAACCCAATCCCATTTTCTATCCACTTTCCGCTCCCCTTACCCACTATAATAATACATTTGACTTTTGTTACCAGACAAAGTACATATTTTTAAAATATGTCTGGTAATAAAAAAAGCATTTTAAAGTATGAAAAAAATTTAACTATTTACCAGGGTTCACTAGAAAGCATAAAAGGAATCGGTGAGGATTCCTATATTTTTATTGAAAATTACCCTCAGTTACTATACACTTTCTAAATTAAAATAACTTTGGGAGGCATTATATGAAAATTATACGTAAGTGTTTTCTTTTTCTCGCTATGATACTGATCTCTCTGGGTGTGAGTGCACGCGCTGAGCAATCTGTTCAACCCTTTGAAGCCACTCCCTCGAGCATCCAGGGACAGGGATACATTGTGATTATAGTAAAAGATCTTTTTGGGGCGTATGATTTTTTTAAGTTCGGAGAAAATGACCAATTTATTTTAGGATCACAAATGCGCAACGGAACAGGAACCTATACTGCACTAGATAATGTGTACTTTAATGCCCAGTTCAGCGGTACCGCTCATGGCGAAGCATTCACCTATAACTTTTATGGCTTCAACTACTGGGGATTAATTCTCCTGGGTGACGGAGAATATATCCAAGGATCAGAAGTAAAAGAACTTTCATTCAGTGGTATCAACGGTTTCCTTTTCGCTCCCTGGTTTGGGGAACCGTAAAAGCGATCTATACCCCTTAAGTATTCATAATTTTTTATAAGCTTCCCCGCCGCTGCACACAAAGCTTCTTTAAAATCTTATACCTTACACTTACCACATTTGATATACTACAAAAACCTAGTCATTGGGTGAGGAGGTTATCTACGTGAAGAAATTATTCAAACCCTTTTTGACACTTGCCATGCTTGCTCTCACTACCTTGTTCACCCATGCGGAGGAAACTACCCGCCCCTCTGCCCCCATCGATAATCTTATCACTATCGAAGATTTAGCTATTGCAACCGCAATTGAAAACCACTTCCCTCAGAAAACCGCCCAGAGCTTTCCTGCAACCGTAAGAGAGCTCCATTGTTTTACCAAAGTGGTGGGAGCCCGAACAAAAACCTTCATCACCCATACCTGGTACTATCAGGATACAAAGATGGCCACCATGAGGCTACCGGTTAACGCAACTTATTGGCGTACCTGGAGCACAAGAACGATTATGCCTGAGTGGAAGGGACCATGGAGAGTAGAGGTCTCTGCCGAAGATGGCGCCTTACTTAAAACCATCACCTTCAACATTGAGTGAACAATAGTGATATTCTCCATTTCCCCCTATGCTAAGAAGGTCCATTTCAATAGCGTAGACCTTAAAGATACCTCCTTCCTTATAAGCTACGGATATGACCTCACCCTGCTCAGTGAGTCTATTAAAAAGGTAGGGGTACTCAGCCCGCCGCTCCTGCGTAAAAAGTCAGGCTCAACCTACCAGATCATCTGTGGTTATAAAAGAATACGGGCGCTAAAAAAGCTGGGTATCAGCTCTGCCTTCTGTACCATACTCCCTCCCACCACCACCGATAAGGAAAGCTTTCTTTTAAGCCTCTACGATAATATCTCCCATCGAGCATTTAATCCCATTGAGAAGTCAATGGTGATTAATAAACTTACGCGCTATTACCCTGATGAAACCATAGTGAAAAAATTTTTACCACTGCTCAATCTCCACCCCCACCGCTCCCAGCTCAAAGCCTTTACCCCGCTTTGCAGGGTGGAAAAAACCATAAAGGATGCCATCCTTGAAGGAACCATTAGTGAATCTACCGCCACTCAGCTCTCTCAACTTGATCGCGTTAGTCGGAATGCCCTTGGGTCTCTCCTGATTGCCCTCAGATTAACGGTGAGCACCCAGGCGGAACTTTTAGACTACGTCACAGAAATAGCCATAAGGGATACCCTCCCTGTTGAGAAAGTTATCGGCGCTAAAGAAATCCGTGCCCTCTTAAAAAACCCACAATTAAACCACCCTCAGAAAGCAGATGCCATTCGTAACTACCTCAGGGCAAGGAGATACCCCTCCCTCACTGCGAAAGAGAGGGAGTTTTCCCTCTCCCTTAAGAAATTAAAACTCCACTCCCACCTTCACCTCTCACCCCCTCCCTCCTTTGAAGGTAACCACTACCATTTAAGCCTTCACTTTAAAGATGTAGAGGAATTAAAAAAAAGAGTTGATGAACTCCACAGCCTTCTTCACAACCATTCATTTATCACCCTCATAGAAGGATAAGCGAAAGTGGAACGATACCGACCGCGGAGGATACTTGTTGAGAAAGCGGTAAGAAATTCCCCACTCACCCGAACCGTGCTTCAGAGGCTGCCTGGGATCCCGGTAGAATACTTAAAAAAGATTACCCTCCCCCCCTCTGAGCACGCCTCACCCAATTGGCTCGACTCTCAACAGACCCTCCTCTTGTGCAGCAATAAGGGGAGGTTTTTTGAAAGATGCCCTGGCACCAAAAATTACCTCTGCTGTCACTACCATATTCTCAACTTTGCCACTAACTGCCACCTCAACTGTACCTATTGTATTCTGCAGGCCTATCTCAATAATCCCTTTACCGTCATCTACGCCAACACTGAGGAGATGTTCAAAGAGCTTGATGGAGCACTCAATCACTCTCCCACAAAACTTTATAGAGTAGGTACCGGAGAGTACACCGATAGCCTCATCCTCGATCACCTCACCTCGTTTACTCAGCTGGTGGTGCCTTACTTTGCCCGTAAGAGTAACGCCTACCTTGAGCTCAAAACCAAAACCGACATCATCGCAAATCTGGAGGGGCTTGAGCACCGGGGGAAAACGATCGTGTCCTGGTCGCTCAACGCAGAGCCTCTCATTACCACCGAGGAAAAGAATGCGTGCGCGCTTGATGAGCGCCTCAAGGCAGCCTCCCACTGTGAGAAGTGGGGATACAAGCTGGGATTCCATTTCGATCCCCTCATTTATTATCCCGGGTGGAAGGGAGATTATCAGAAGGTAGTGGAAAAGTTATTCCACACTATTGACCCGAAATCGGTGAGCTGGATAAGTCTGGGATGTTTCAGATTCATCCCTCAATTGAAAGCACTTATCAAACAGAGGTATCCCGGGAGTAAAATACTCTACCAAGAATTCATCAGGGGAATGGACGGTAAGATGCGGTATTTTAAACCGATACGAATTGAGATGTACACTAAAATGGCAGAGTGGATCAGAAGCTATGATCCTAAAATATTTATTTATCTCTGCATGGAAAGCAGTGAGGTATGGAAAAAATCACTGGGATCTGCTCCCCACTCCTCTCAAGAGTTACAAGGGTGGCTTGACCATCAGTGCGTTATATGAAGTATGGTGTATTCGATACACAACGACATTAATTGCGACAAAGGGCGTTATTCCTGCGAAAGCGGGAATAACCAAAAAAGGCAGTTACAAGGGTTTCTTCCTTATCTGCCTCTCCAGTAAATGTG
>CAYYOQ010000180.1:0-5453 GCA_964473235.1 uncultured Thermodesulfobacteriota bacterium
GGTGGCTCTATGATAGAAGTAGATGAACTCATTGAAATGGCACTGAGAGAAGATATCGGTGATGGAGACATTACCACCTCGTCGATACTTAAGTCCTCACAGGAGGCAGTGGCTCACCTCATTGCCAAAGAGCATTTAATCCTTGCAGGTATCGATGTGTTCCATAAAGTCTATAAAAAGCTTGATTCAGGGCTGAAGCTGGTTAAACATTTTGAAGATGGAGAGCCTGTCACTCAGGGCAGTGTTATTGCTGAGATCAAGGGAGAAATCTCAACCATTTTGAAAGGGGAACGGGTTGCCCTTAATTTCTTGCAACATCTCAGTGGCATTGCGACCCATACCCATACATTTGTGGTGAAGGTAAAATCCTACCCGGTTAAGATACTTGATACCCGCAAGACCACGCCCGGGTGGAGAAGTTTGGAAAAGTATGCGGTGAAAATGGGTGGCGGGGAAAATCATCGCTTAGGATTATTTGATGCAGTGCTGATTAAAGACAATCATAGTACCTCTGCAGGAGGAATTAGTGAGGCGGTTCGAAGGGTCAGGTCTCAGGTGCCTAATGGATTCAAGATCGAAGTGGAGACAAAAAATCTCCAAGAAGTAAAGGAGGCTTTAGCCAGTGGTGTCAATACTATAATGCTTGATAATATGAGCGTAGAGATGGTGCGGGAGGCAGTGGCTCTGGTTGGTAAAAGGGCTCTCGTTGAGGCTTCAGGCAATGTCACTTTGGATACCGTTGAGGAGATAGCCGGTACCGGTGTTGATTTGATATCAATAGGTGCTCTCACCCACTCTGCACCCGCAGCAGACATAAGCTTGAAAATTGTTGAGAGCTCACAGAGTAGATTATGAGTGATGTGAGATGTGGGATTTGAAATTGGAAAATTGGGATATAGAATTGAGGGATTGAGGGATTGGGATAGAGATGTGAAATTACGACATTGGAAATTTCTACTGACAACCGACAACTTTCAACTAGCCATTGACTAGAAAGATTCATTTTTAATGAGGTTCATATGCTCCTCGCTGTTGATGTAGGAAACTCAAATATCCTTTTAGGCGTGTTCAAGGAAGATGTATTACTTCATGACTGGCGTCTCCTGACGGAGAAGGAAAAAACAGTTGATGAGTATGGCATTCTCTTCCAAAGTCTCTACCGTTCAGCCAAACTGCAGGTTGAGGAGACGGAGGCAATTGTCATCTCCTGCGTAGTGCCTCCGCTGTTAGGAACACTAGAAGAGCTCTGTGAGAAATATTTTCACCTCACCCCCTTGATGGTGGGACCTGGTATAACCACAGGTATTGCCGTTCTCTATGATAGCCCACGGGAGGTGGGTGCTGATCGTATTGTGAATGCGGTAGCGGCATATGAAAAACATAAAAAAAGCCTCATTATTATTGATTTTGGAACCGCAACCACCTTTGACTGTGTATCGTCTCAGGGAGACTATCTGGGTGGTGCGATTGCACCGGGCATTATGATCTCTACTGAAGCCCTGTTCCAAAAAACCTCAAGGCTTCCCCGGGTGGAGTTAATCAAACCTCAATCGGTAATTGGTAAAAATACCATAGCCAGCATACAGGCAGGAATTGTCTATGGATACGTAGGATTAATTGATGGCATAGTGACACGAATGAAACAGGAGATGGGAGACAATCCCCGGGTGGTTGCCACAGGGGGGTTGGCACCACTTATCGGCACAGAATCGGAGACTATTGATGAGGTTGATGAATTCTTAACCCTGGAGGGGTTAAGAATTATCTATAATAGGAATAAATAAAAAGGATGAACTATGTTTATCATTGTCAACTTACTTGATGCAATCGCGGTGATCATTCACTATATTCTCACTATCTATTTGTGGCTGATCGTTATCAGGGCGATACTCTCCTGGGTAAATCCGGATCCATATAATCCCATAGTGAACTTTTTATATCAGGTTACGGAACCGGTGCTTTACCGGATTCGGCGATACCTTCCCTTAAGGGGTGTGGCTATCGATATTTCACCAATTGTGGTGTTCATTGTCATTATCTTTCTTGACAGGTTTCTGGTACAAACGATACAGGATATAGTACTCAGATTAAAATAAACACATGAATTAAAGAATTGGGGAATTGAGGAAAGAAGTATCCTTAATGTACTACGAGGAGAAAAGACATGAGACTTACGCCCCTTGATATTCAGCAACAAAAGTTTCGGGTGAAGTGGCGCGGTTACGATGAGCAAGAGGTGGAAACGTTTCTGGATCTGGTCTCTGGAGATACAGAGTCGCTCATGAGAGAGTATAATGTGCTCAAGGCAGAGATGCAAAAATGTGAAGCACAACTTGCTGAGTATCGGGAAAACGAACGCTCTATCCAGCAGACTATCATGACTACTCAGAAGGTGTCTGATGATCTCAAGCGCAATGCCCAGAGAGAGTCAGAGCTTATTATTACTGAAGCGAAAGTGACCGCAGAGAAGATTATCAATGATGCGAAGCTGCAGGCAGAAAAGATAATTACTAATAGCCGGATCGAACTAGAGAAGATGAGACAGGAATATAACAACCTTAAGAGCAAAAAAATGGAGTGTGAACTTGCGCTCAAATCAATGCTCGAGTCTCACCTTCGCTTGTTGAGTGCTGAAATGGTAAAGAAAGAGTGAGCTTTAGAAGAGGGGTGTAGCCTTGTGGCTTGAGGATAAAGAGGGAGTGGTGATCCTTAAAGTTCTGGTCCAGCCCCGGGCATCCAAAAATGAATTGGTAGGGATTCAGGGCGATTGCTTAAAAATTAAGGTAACCTCTCCACCCATTGAAGATAGGGCAAACGAAAAACTATGCGAGTTCCTATCTCACATCATGGGTGTTAAAAAGAGTGGGATTGAAGTGATCGGAGGACATAAGGCACGGGTAAAAAGAGTAATGGTAGCTGGTTGCACACCAGAAGAGGCAAAAAGAAAGTTAAATCACCTTATTTAAGCTGTATTCGATAATCCCTTCTGCTCCGCACTTCCTGAGCTTGGGTATTAATTCCCTCACCGTTACTTCTGAAATCACCGTTTCAACTGAAAACCAGTCTTTTTGATAAAGGTTAGAAATCGTAGGTGCGGTAATGCAGGGGAGAAGTTTAACCACCACCTCCAGTTTATCCTTTGGTACATTCATCTTCAAGCCCACCATCCCGTCTGCCTTAAGTGCACCTTGCAAAAGAAGAGATATCTGTTCAGTCTTTTCCCTCTTCCAGGGGTCTTGCCAGGATTTCTTGTTAGCAATGAGCTGAGTGTTGGTCTCCATGAGGTCCTGGACTATTCTGAGGCCATGGGCTCTAATGGTACTTCCGGTTTCAGTAACTTCAACAATGGCATCGGTCAGACCCTCTACCACCTTTGCTTCAGTCGCCCCCCAGGAAAATTCTACCTCAACCTCAATTTTTCTCTCAGCAAAATATTCCTTGGTAAAGTTTACCAGCTCGGTTGCGATCTTCTTTCCGCGTAAATCTTCTAATGTTTTGATGGAGGAGTTTTCCGGAACTGCCAGTACCCAGCGGGCAGGCCTCTGGCTTACCTTGGAATAGATGAGGTCTTGCACCACTACTATATCGGAGCTGTTTTCCTTAATCCAATCTTTACCGGTGAGCCCTACATCGAGTGTGCCATTCTCTACATAGCGGGACATCTCCTGTGCCCTGATCAAGGTACAAGAGAGCGTTTCATCGTCGATATCAGGGAAATAGTTGCGAGAGCTTATGGATATTTTCCAGCCTGATTTTTTGAATAGCTCTATGGTGGCATTTTCAAGACTGCCCTTGGGAATACCAATCTTAAGTTTTTTCAATTCTGTTTCTCCTCTTGCGAAGCCACTTGTTTACCTATGATACACCATACGTGATTCAGGATGCATGATCCATGGAAATAAGCATTCAGTAGTCAGCACTCAAAACAGTAGGCTCGTTTTTCTTCTGGCTTTAAACTTCTATATACTGTATTCCTTTATACTGCATCTTGTATCGTGCATCCTGCATCGTATGCTTTTTACTTATAACCCAAGGTATTTCAATAACATTTGATTGCATGACAGTCAAGATATAACTTATGAGTTTATTTTATGATTTAAATCATGTTTTTTTATTCTGTTTTATATTATTATTGTCAATGGATAAGCTAAAATATTTTAGGAGTTAGGTATGGGAGCAGGGGGCATTCCACTTCACATTGAGAAGGAATTTTTTGGGAGGGCAAAGGGAAAATATAAAGTGCATGTTTATATAGCACCTGAGTCGTATGAGGGAGAGGATCGCATTGATGTGTCAACCTACGGTGGACAGTCCATCCTAGTCCCTCCAAGGCAGTTGCTGTTTGACTATAAGTTTGGGAATATCACTAAAGAATTGTTTCAAAAGGGATATTTTGAATATCTAGAACAAAGTTACATTGACCATCGGCATATCTGGGATACTCTGTTAAACAGGGATAGAATGATCTTGGTGTGCAGATGCGGAGCACGAGGAAAAGACTGTCATCGGTATTTCATTATAGAATTTTTAAAGAAGCTCGGAGGAAAATATAAGGGAGAACTGCAGGAGAAATAGAGGGATCAGGAAATCAGAAAGCAATTCGTAATTCATAATTTTATGTCCAATCCTCAATTCCTCAATCCCTTTCTATACCTTTCAGGCAATCCCTGGTAGTATTTTAAACCACGCATTATTCTCTGTTTCCCTTCTTCATCCAAATCTTTCGCAATCCTTGCTGGATTTCCCACCACTATCTTTCCTTGAGGGATCTTAAAATCTTCCTTTACCACACTGCCTGCACCAATGATTACGTCTTCCTCAGCGACGACACCATTCATAACCACTGCTCCCATACCTACTACTACACCGGATTTCAATACTACATATTCGATATATTGTGCTATTAGAAAACCACCAGAAAGTTACTATTACTGCTCTTAAAGCGGCCGTTGACTGCGGCAATAATGTAAACACTTTTGACAACCTCTTTACTGATGCTCCTATATGGTGTGTTTAATATCTTAAGATGAGTGCCATTAAACTTGACAATCATATACAAAAAGTAATAAAAGGTATTAAAGAGGAAGGGATTGGTTCATTTCCTTTTGTAGCCTGAAAAAATGTTAAATTAACTACATGTCAGAGGAGGTACCATCAGCCGTGAAAAAACTATCAGAGTTCATAATTGAAAAGAGGATATGGATTCTTATGGTCATTGCTTTAATCACTCTCTTCTTTGTTTATGAAGTAAGAAGTTTAAAGATATATACCAAATTTGCTGACCTACTTCCTCAAGGGCATGAATATATTAAGGTGCATAACGATATCCGTTCCAGTTTTGGTGGTGCCAACACAGTAATTATGGTTCTCCAGGTGAAGGAAGGAGATATCTTCAATCCTACTACCCTTCAGAAGATACGGAATATCACCGATGAGCTCTATTTTATTCCTGC
>CAYYOQ010000181.1:0-5416 GCA_964473235.1 uncultured Thermodesulfobacteriota bacterium
CCGCCGATGGCCACCTTCCCCTTATGACGTACCGCAATGATGGTAGTTCCTTTTACTAGGGTCTCCATAGCTTTCTTATTTAATGAAAAATAATGATATGTGATGTGAGATTTGCGATATGGGATAAAAGGATTTACTGCTATCCTATTGCCCACATCACATATCGCATATCTTAGTGGTGTTGTGGCTTCGAATTTCGATATTCGGTTTTTCTTATTTTATTGTGCTTCGCTCCTTCTGCCTTATTCTACTTTTGGGGTGCGCCTTATCGTAAACCTCCATCAGTTTGCCAATGCCCACATGGGTGTACTTTTGGGTGGTGGAAAGGCTCACGTGTCCCAAAAGTTCCTGGATAGCCCTCAAGTCTGCCCCCGCGTCTAACATGTGGGTAGCGAAGCTGTGTCGCAGGGAGTGAGGGCTGATTTTTTTTAATAGGCCGCATTGCTCTACATAGTGGTTGATGATTCTCGCTACACTCCGCGCAGTTAATCTCCCCCCTCGTTGGTTTAAGAAGACAGGTGGATTGAGGGATGAAGATAACTGCTGCGCGCTGAGAGCGGTTCTTGCTGGTAAATAATTTTTAAGCACTGCGATAGCTTTACTCCCGATGGGAACAATCCTTTCTTTTCTCCCTTTCCCCATGACCTTAATGATACCGAGATTAAGGTCAAGATCGTTCTCATTCATCTCCACTAGCTCGGATACCCTCAGTCCACTGGAATAGAGGACTTCTATAATTGCCTTATCCCTTAACCCCACCGTGGTGGTCTCATCCGGCATGTTGATCAAGGCGAACGTTTCATCAACTGTGAGGAAGCTGGGAATGTGCTTTTCCAGTCGGGGTGAAGACACTAGCACTGCAGGATTTTTCTTTAGTATTCCTTCTCTTACGAGCAATTTAAAAAAGGTCCTGAGTGATGCCAGTTTCCTGGCGGTGGAAGATTTTGTATTTTTTTTGTAGAGGAACCCCAGGTATGCCCTGATAATCGAACTGTCAATTTCGTCAAGGGTTATTGCGGGGTGCTCTCTTTTTAAAAATTCCTTAAACTGAGTGAGGTCACTCAGATAGTTACGTCGGGTATGAGTTGAAAAACCTCTCTCTACGCTGATATAGGTATCGAATTTTTCTATTAAACTATCCAGTGTCATCATGGATATAAAAAGAAAGTTTTTATACTATAGTAATTTTTATAAAAAGCAATTAAAAAATGAATGGTTATCAAGAGAGAACTCTGCGGGTCCTTTTGGCCTGTCTCAATCTTTAAATCTATCGATTTTTTTCACTAAGGTGACAAGGTTATTGGTCATCAACTGGCTGATGGCCTTTCCTTTCTGAGTACTTGCTTTATGAGGGTCGCCCCATACCGCGTTTTTCCAGTACTTCCTTTTATTCCGGGTGAGTAGTGGGTGGGGAAACCGGGGGTATTCTTCCTTTCCTCTTCCTTTCACCAGCTCAGGTTTGAAGTGGAGCATGAGAGAGGTTTCTAACTCACCGGCATGAGAATCATTCTCTGTTTCACAGATGGTCTTTGCTACCTCCAGGGCGAGCGCATAGGCGGATACCACGGCGATATTTACCTCAGCGGGCATCTCTTCAAGCAGTGATTCACCTGCCTCTTGCAGGGCAGAGAGATGCATCCCGCTCGCGTGCCCGGAGATAATAATAAAGTTTTTTAGATGATGTTTGTATAAGCTTCGTATAATATCTCCAATCAGGCCTCTCAAGGTGTTTCCGGTGATACCCACGGTGCCGGGGTGGGCGCTGGTGCTGCGACAGACTCCGTAGTAGAGGGGCGGGGCAACAAAGACAGCTACCTCGCGTGCTACCTTTTTTGCTATCTCGTAGACTTCTATGGTGTCGGTACCCAGGGGGAGATGGAGACCATGAGCTTCTAATGAGCCGATCGGGATGATCACCGTTTTGATTTTTTTTACCTTTTTTTCAAACTCCTCCATACTGATTTCTTCTAGAAGCATGATCCCTCCAAAAAAGTTTAAAGACCGTTTCACTTGAGGAGCACTCCGTTCGAGGAGCGCTTCGCTTGAGGCAACTCGAAACTCGTAACCCGAAACCCACAACAATAAAATTCCAAATACCTCAATTCCTAAATTTTATTTTCCTCACGGTCTGAAGAAACGCTCCTCAAAGCCCGCAGGGCTGCTCCTTTTCCCTCTTGCTAAAAAGTACCCATTTTGCTGTGGACAAGTAAAAAGGCTTTTACTATGATAGCATAAGTTTAACCTATAGTTAAATTTTAATCATCTCCAAAAGGGTTGCATTTCATTACGGAACTCGGGAACACATTTTTTACGAAGTCGTCAACAGTGGATTTTGAATTTAACAAGAGTCTTAATTCTTCGAGATGTGTGTTAAGAAGCTTTTATGGTGTAGACAAAGCTCCTGAATATTATTTAACATGATCGATCTTCATATTCATACCATAGCCAGCTCTGATGGTCAACATACTCCCCGTGAGATTTTCACCATGGCAAAAGATAGGGGGCTCATTGCCATTGCGTTTGCTGACCATAATTCAGTGGGGAGTGTTGCGGAAGGCATTTCTCTCTCAAAAAAGTATGGCATTGAATTTATCCCTTGCCTTGAATTCAATACCATCTACCAGGATCTGGATCTCCACATGCTGGCGTACTTTGTCGACTATCAGGGCAAGGAACTTACCAAGTGGCTTGAGGCGATATACCAGGAAAAGCAGATGCAGGCTACTACACGGATAGAAAAGCTCAATGAGTTGGGATTTATGTTTTCTGCTGAGGATGTGAAAAGTATCTCTGGAGATAAGATTCCTACCGGCATGTCCTATCTTAAGGCGATCGTGGGCAGGGGTGAAAATAAAGGTGACCCGCGGATTCAGAGGTTTATTAACGGGGACCGTTCTGATTCCCCCTATGTTAATTTTTACCTTGACTATTTACGGGGTGGGAAACCTGCCTTTGTACCTTTAAGGACGGTTGATACCTTCTATGTGATGGAGAGGATAAAGCAGCTAGGTGGTATCCCCGTGCTTGCGCACCCTTCAGATACAGGAGATAAGGTTATCCTGGAACTGATAGAAGGTGGCTTGTGGGGATTAGAGGTATTTTCAAGCTACCATAACCCTGAGGAGGAAGCCCATTTTCTCTCCCTTGCTCAGAAGCATCACCTGCTGATAACTGCCGGGTCCGATTTTCATGGAGTTGAGATTAAACCTGATGTGAAGATAGGAGAAATCAGAGGAAATAGCTACGGGCTGGTTAAAAAGCTAAAGGAAGCGAGGGAGAAAATTCTAATTTCAAAATCTGCAACCAGAAACAATCTCAAATGACCAAAATCAAAAATTCAAAACAGTATGATTCAATGGATTACGCTACTTTACCTCATTCACATACCCCGTTGTTACACTCGCCGTCGAAGACGATGTGGTCACCTTTTATCACCGTGCAGGATGCTCCGTCATTAAAAAAATTCCATTTTCGTCCCAGCACATGCGCTCGGCAATGGGCATAACCACCGGTAAGATGAGCGCGGTAGCAGCGATATTTCCCGCTCCAATGGTAGTAATAAAGGTGATAAGCAGAAAAAAGACAGAGTCAGGCGATCCTGCCTTTGAGAAGATCTGGTCTGTTGAAGTCTTTATCCCTTATCACCTATCAAAACCCATGATATTTTAAAGTTGATTCTTATTTTGAAATATGATATATATAATATGTTAAAGTGTTTTAGTTATATTACTTGTAATCAGTTTTGCTGTTAGAAAGAGGAAAACACGGTTCTTGAAAACCAGTTCCTAATTCCTACACTTAAAAGATTAAGAGTAACATAGCTTCAAAACTAATCTTAAAAGGAAGGAGGTGAATTAGAAATGGTTAAAGGAACCGTGAAATGGTTTAATGAGAAGAAGGGTTTTGGTTTTTTATCCCAGGACAATGGAGGCGATGTATTCGTACATCACACAGGAATCACGGGAGAAGGTTTCAGAACTTTGAGCGAGGGAGATGCGGTGGAATTTGAGGTAAGACAAGGTGAGAAAGGTCTCCAAGCGGTTAGTGTTAGGATAATTGATTAATCGTATCATAACCTGACTAGGTAATGGCAGCTATTAAATAGCTGCCATTTTTTTTATGCCCTGTCTGGGAACTATCTGAAAATTCATTATGAGATACGTCTATTCTACGTTTCCCCTCATCAACTCCACCACCCCCTCAATCATTTCCTTGACCCATGATTGAAACTCCTCATCCTCTTCCATCATCATGACAATCACAGGACTCCAATTATAGTAGAGCCTGATTATCTCCTGACCTTCGGGGGTTTGGCTCAATACCTTGTCACGCAAATATCTCAGGAGTTCTGTTTCACTCGAGTAGTTACCTGAGGTAAAGCCCTGTGTTTTAGAAGTTAACTTACACATAAGCCCTGATCAATGTCAAATAGAAACCCCTTGAGCATTGCTACCGAAGAGGTTTAGGTACTGATGGTATAAAAGATGTTGAAATTAGAGATAGTACATTGTATAAGTAACATTAGTCTAGTATCCAGCATCAAGAATCTAGCATCATTTATCTCTATTTGCGTTCTTCATGGGCTTTGTGGTAGCACAAGGGCGATTAGCTCAGATGGATAGAGCGTTGGTCTCCGGAACCAAAGGTCGGGGGTTCGAATCCCCCATCGCCCGCCAGCAATTCTTAAATAATATTAGGGAGTTAGTCTTATAGGCCAAACTCCCTTTTTGCTGCCTTTATGCCAAATGTTCCGTAGATGTTCCGTAGAATTTCCAACTCAGATCAATAAGAATCGAAACTATATTTCAATCTTAGTTTAAATCTCACATAAACCTTCTTCCATCATTCCAGGTTACTCCCCCACCCTCTGACTTATCCACAGGGACTTTATTTGACAGTGTGTTATAATAGTTTTAATGGATGATAAAACAAAAACCAAATCTAAAAAGAAAAAGAAGATTCGGATAGTGCCTATAAAAGAAGCACGGTATGTTAAAGCCGTGCTTTTATTGCCTAAAGAGATTGTGAGTGAGCTTTTAAAGTGTATTAACTATCCCCTGACCTGAACATGGAAAATAAAAAGGATTTCATCTCACTATCTGAAGCTGCCAAGATTGCTAATGTGTCTTCAATGACCATTAGAAGATTCGCTAAAAAATTGCAGGCAAGCGGCAATTCAGATGATGCCTGTTCTGTTAAGGTGTTAACTGACAAGAATCCGTACGGGAAGAAGTACTATATTGCTAAAGATAAAGTAATGTCAGCATTCAATGTAACAGGAGTTAATTCTCACGTTAATGACGCTGTTATAACAAATGGTAATGAAGGGTTAACAAGTCTTCTAAGTGAGTCTATAACAGTACTCAATGCTGTCCAAAATACCGTTAAATTGCCATATTGGGTAAACTAACCTATT
>CAYYOQ010000182.1:0-5411 GCA_964473235.1 uncultured Thermodesulfobacteriota bacterium
AACCTGTTTTTTATTGATTAGTTATGTGTTTACTGATAGATATCTATCCAATGATACAATGATAAATTATTTTTTTTTGAAAAAGTCATAACCACCAACAACTGACAACTAACCACTATCGATCATCAATGATGAACAGGTTGCGCCACTACTGCTCTCCTCTATTAAGATTATTTGTATTCCTTCTCATGCTCCCCTCTCTTCTCGCATGTGCATCAAAGTATATTTCCGTTAACCAGATTGACAGTATTGATCAGGTAACCATCAACAAGATTGCGATTGTCCCCTTCGGGGTTGACCGCATGAGCTCAGGGGAATCACATGACATTGCGGGAGAAGGCGCGGCAGTATTAACTGAACTTGTAGAAACTGAGCTCAACCAATTTTACTACCTCATTCCCAGAGAAAAAGTTGTACTACTGCTTTATAAGACAGGCATCTCAGACATTCAAAAGATCGTTACCACACTTGGCAGTGAGCTGGATGTCGATGCGGTGCTCATGGGAATAGTTACCCACTACCAATCACGAAAAGGAAACACTTATGCTGCTACTGAACCGGCATCGGTTGCCTTTGAACTCTATCTCATAAGCGGCAAGAACAGCGAATTACTATGGTCAGCCAGCTTTGATAAAACCCAGAAATCACTCTCAGAAGACGTGGGTAACATCACCTCATTTCTTCAGGGTGAGTGGAGGTGGCTCACCACTGAGGAACTGATGGAACGGGGAGTCAAACAAATAGTGAATAAATTTCCGGGAATGCGGCAGAGAAAAAAGCTGAAAAAACTAAAACCCTTAAACCCTTCCCTCTCCTCAGATACCGGGTAGGGTCACCACTGCATCATACACCATGCCTACCTCAACCCAGATGAAGAGCAAAAAAAATCTGCATGGTATACTAGGAGTAGCTCTCCTGGTGTGCTCAGAGATATTGATGCTCAAGGGTATAGAACCCTTCGCCTCCTGGTTTTACTATTGCGCCTGGTGGTCATACATTCTGATAGTGGATAGCCTCATCTATACTATCAAGAAAAATTCCCTGATCATGAATAGAGGGGGGGAGTTTCTTTTGATGCTCTTCTGGTCAGTCTTCATCTGGACCTTCTTTGAAGCGGTGAACCTTGTCCTGAAGAACTGGTACTATGTTAACGTAGTAGCCTATCGATTCATTCGATGGCCAGGCTATGCCTTCGCCTATGCGACCGTGCTCCCGGGCGTCTTTGAAACAACTGAACTACTGGAATCTCTCGGGGTGTTTAAAAAGAGCCGGGTTAAGCCCCTCACCGTCAATCGCTCCTTAATCGTAGGTCTTCTCACTTTAGGTATTGTATCACTCGGTGGGGTTCTCCTCTACCCCACCTACTGTTTTCCTCTCACCTGGGGATTTCTTATCTTCCTCCTTGAGCCTATCAATTACCTCAAGGGAGGAACATCTATCCTCCGAGAATGGGAAAGGGGAACGTTGCGTAAATTCTATCTGCTGCTTCTCGCTGGATTCATCTGCGGTGCCTTATGGGAATTCTGGAATTTCTGGGCAGTAACTAAATGGATCTATACGGTCCCCTTTTTTGAAGAGCTTAAACTGTTTGAGATGCCCGTACTGGGTTTTTTAGGTTTCCCACCCTTTACGGTGGAGTGCTATGTCTTCTATAATTTCATCAGCCTGTTTCGCTATCAGAGAGGGTGGGAGGAAGATACTTATGGACCAAACCAGGGGAAAAGGGTAAAATTTCCTTTTGCGGTTGGCACCTTCATCGCGGTGTCTCTTTTTTGCCTCCTCACCTTCAGCGCCATGGATGAGAAGACAGTTAATTCCTACTGGCCAGACGTGGGGGAGCTACAGATGATGCGTCCTGAGGTACTTGAGTACTTTGCATCGCGTGGAATCACCACACCTCACGCGCTGCTCGCTACCATAGGCAGTGCGCAGGGAAAAAAAGAACTTGCGCAGAAGTGTGCGATCTCAGAAAGTGAGATTACCCGGTGGGTTCACCTTGCCCAACTCTCACTCGTGAAAGGGATGGGAACGCGTAATGCCTATGTGCTCACTGTCATTGATGTAGAAAGCTTCTCTGATCTTGCCGCTCAGGATCCTGCGCTCCTCTATGACAAATTAGTAACCCTCGCCAAAGAGCAGCTACGCCCTAAAGGAACGGCACCTCCCCGAGAGGCAATCGTTCGTTTGTGGGTAAGAGAAGCGCGCAAGAAAGCCAGTAACCACCAAAAGGTACCGTGAAACTCACTACTCTCAAATAACGTGTATGGTTACCTTCTTTTCCCAGTCTGTTCAACTACTATCACTAGCACTCAAAGGTTTCTTTCGAAACAGGTGCATCCTCTGGGCAGCAGCCCTGACCTATACCACGGTATTTGCGCTGATACCACTGCTCGCGGTAACCTTTTCACTTTTTCACGCCTTTGGTGGACTAAAAGAACTGGAAGAAAAGATACGGCCTCTCATTTTAAAAGTGATAGTGCCCGGGGCTCAGGAAAAATTTATTAGCACCATAGATAGTCTGATTGAGCGCCTCAATGCGGGGGCAATCGGTGCGGTGGGAACGTTGCTGGTATTCCTCGCGGGAATTCTTTTACTCGGTCAGCTTGAGATAATTTTGAATGAGATCTGGGGACTCAAAAAACACCGGCCTTTCTTCTACCGTTTTGCCCTCTACTGGACGGCGATCACCTTTGGCCCTCCGCTGCTTGCCCTCTCTATCGCCATCCCCCCTACCCTACAGAGCTATCGGGCGGTCAGCTGGTTAGAACACTACATTAACCTGGACTTCATTAGCCTGCTACCCTACCTCTTCATCTGGTGTGCCTTTACTGGAATCTATACCTTTATGCCCAATACCAAGGTTAAGTTTTCATCCGCTGCACTGGGAGGCATTGTGGGAGGCACCGTGTGGCAAATTGCCGGTATGGGTTTTACCCTCTATACCTCCAAAGTAGTGGTGTATTCGAAATTCTACGGTTCTCTTGGGTTTATTCCTCTCTTTTTTCTCTGGCTTTTTATCAGCTGGTCGATTTTTCTTGTGGGAGCCGAGCTCTCTTTTGCTTTCCAAAACTTTGGTCTTTTGCGTAAAGGATTGAAGATCTATGACCCCAGCTATAAGGAAAGAGAATATCTGTCGCTTCGGATTCTTTTGCTTATTGGAAGAAGCTTTCTCGCAGGGGAAAAGCCACTTACCCATAAAGATATTGCCAACCACTTACGCTTACCCTTAAATCTCACCAAGGAGCTCATCTCATTTCTCGTCAATGGCAAGCTGCTCATTGAACTTGATGACTACGGTCAGCGGGAATACCTTCCCGCACGAAGTCTCGACATGATTAAGATGAGTGATATTGTCCGCGTGGTACTGGGAAACCAGATGCTCTCTTCTGAGAGCAAGGAAGATAAGATCATTATGGATCTCATTACCATGGGTGAGAAGAAACTTGAAGAATGTTCAGGCAATAAAACCCTGCGAGAGATCTTGGAGGAGCTTGCATAACTTCTATATAATTAAACTATCTCCTACTGGGTTGGGGCTGATGTTTAGTCACTGAGAATCGACACTTTTTAACCCACCATCTTGATTTACCGTTTAAGGTTTTAACTGCGGAAAAATGTTTGAATCTCGTTTAATTACTCACTTCATAAATCATTTTCCTAAAATCCTTTGTCGTACGAGCATCTTTGATAAATACAATGAATTCCAAAATTATTGATAAAGAAATTACTGAACCGGTTGCTATCAGAGCATGGGCCGACAAAAGAACCATATTCGTTGAACTAACTGACGGACGCATTATTGGTTTCCCTGCGGATCGATTTAAAATTCTCTCAAAGGCAACCGATGAACAACTAAAAGCGGTCACCATCCGTTTAAACGGATTTGCACTACGTTGGGAGTCTCTCGATGAAGACATCACGGTTCCCGGTATTGTAGCAGGCAACTTTCAACTTCCCTATGTAAAAGCATCCTAAACTCATGGAAGCAATTGAAGGATGGCGTGAAGTAATTGAGTCCTAAAATGGTTAAAGTCAAAAACTCGGTAAAAAAATCCATAGTGAGAACCATTCAATATCTTCAAAAACAGATTAGCATAACCGAAGTTATCTTATTCGGCTCATATGCCTCGGGCACACCCCATAAACACAGCGATATAGACATTGCTGTTGTTTCCCCTGACTTTGAGAATAAGGACATAACTTTTAAAGCAGATATCTTCTCCAAGGCGAAAATAAATTGCAGCATTGATGTTGATATCCATCCCTTCACTGATAAATCCCTCAAAAATGCACGACCTACTAATTTCATAGGACACATATTAAAAACTGGTACTGTCATATTTAAAGATGGTGTATTTTTACTATAGCTACTTTGCTTAAAAAATCTTTTAGAATTTAAGTAATTTCGTTGCATCACCATGAATTGGAGAAACCCATGGATAAAGATGACCTCTGGATAGTTGAACACTTTAGTGAGCTTGTAACTAAACATGCTGGTAAATATGTTGCCGTTGTAAATGAAACATTAGTTGCTGTTGGTAGCTCCGGTAAAGAGGTTGAAGACAAGGCTCGTACAATTGAACCCAACAAAATCCCATCTGTACTCTTTGTACCTCGTGAAGAGGATATGGCATGTCTCTTATAGAATTTCCCTATATACTGCACAAAAGCTACCTGATGCCAATAATTCCAAATCTGCTTCAATGATCACATCCGTAAAGTAACTTTTCAAAAAATATGACCCACCAATCACGATTTACCATTTACTATTCACGAAATACCATTCCCAAATCCTACTGCCACTTGCTGCGTCTTGAAGTTTATTTTTTGTTTAGGTCATTTGAACATTCGAATTTTGGATTTATTTCGAATTTCGCCTGCCCGATTAAATGCCCACGCTATTTAACAAGGGTGCTTCGGATTTCGGATTTTTCCTCTATGGACTATCGACCATGGACTGTGGACTATCCTTCATCATGTATCTTGAATCCTGTATCGTGCATCATGCATCGTACACCTTGAATAATTAATAATTAAGATGTGACCCTGTTGTTTTTTAACATGTCTACTTAATTGACTACCGCCATCTTTTTTGTTATACTATCCACCGTATGGTAAATTTTATCTAATGGAGGTAAAAACAAAATGCCTATAGTAAAAACATCCTCTAAAGGTCAAATTGTAATACCCAAGGAGATCAGGGAAAAGCTTGGTGTAACCCCTGGGGAAAAGGTTATGCTTCGAATCGTGGGTAAACATGCTGAAATTACCCCCATACCAGATGATTCTATAAAAGCTATGAGGGGAATAATCAAAGGTGGTAAATCCATGGCTAAAGAACTCCTGGCAGAAAGAAAAAAGGATAATAAGATTGATGAAAAACATACTTTTTGATTCCTATGCCATCTTAA
>CAYYOQ010000183.1:0-5317 GCA_964473235.1 uncultured Thermodesulfobacteriota bacterium
GCCTTTTTCAAAAGCTCAAGCCATACCCTGGCATAATCCACTATGGCATCCATTATTTTCAACCGATCTTCTCTCTCTTCAACTTTCCCGTCCAGGCTCAAAGGAGAGAGGGTTTCTCGTGCCCAGGGCCATGGCCCATAGCGTCTTTGCACCAGGCAGCGTCCTTCTATGGTAAACCCAGGAATGGTGCGGTATTTCCTCCAGAGGGGAGCCAGGAGAGTATAGTACTTTTCCAAGTATTCTTTATGTACTGCAATATCTACCGTAGGCATGAGGTCAATGGTAATCCCCAGTCGGCCCGCTGATTCATCGAATTCACAGGCATATATGGGAAGGTCATACTCATCAGAGGCAGTCATATTGAGGGCACAGTACTTGGCCCTCCTCATATAGTGTAATTCCCCAATGGTGACCTTTTCAATTTTGTCGGTTCCCTTGATGAAATAAGGCTTATAGAATCCAAAAGCCATGGGTGTTTTGAAATCCCAGGCAGGTCTCGTATCCATTCCCTCATAGGTTTCAAGGGGTACCAATTCGATCCCCTCAAAGAGCTTATAGTCTTCGAGGATCACCTTGGCAAAGTCTATCATATCCTTATAATCAACCCTCGCCATCGTGAGCTCCTTTACAAAAAATGGGTGAGCGTTTTATATCATCCCTTAAGGTAAATCACCAATAGCAGCTTTTAATACATGCTTTGCGAGTAATTGTCCCACTCTCGGATCGGCATTGGGGGGACGATACAGTGCCCATGTTCCGGTGTATTGTTCCTGTACCTGCCCGTCCGGATTGGGAGCCCCTTTTGTGGCATCATACCCCAGGTGGCCATACTCACTCACCTCATAGGCGAGGGATGGGTCCATATCACTCCTTTTCTGATTAAGTGGTGTCTGCCGTACGGGAGGATAGGGTCGTAAGAGGTCATTACACCCACCCATTACAAAGCAACACTCTGAGGAAGAAGTCATGGTAGCGACACCAACAGCAGTGGCACTGCCTGCAGGATTTTGATCATCAGTGATTATCTCATCTGCGAGAAAGGTTCCTGAAACTTGTTTTAAGGTGAGGGTGCCGGAAGCAGTTCCCTCAGACCAGTTTCCTGACTCCGTGAACCATTTTAACACTCCGGTAGCGCCTGAAGTCTGACCAGTGAGGATCGCTCCCGCGGTAAGCTCTGTTGTCCCCGCAGTAAAATCAAGTTCCCACTCTCCACACTCAGTGTCCACCCAGTTTCCCCAGTAGTCAGTGAAGGGATGCCCTACCCCTGGGTAGGTAGTGGTATCACCTTCCGTGTATGTTAACCAAGTTCTTTCCCCGATTTCCTTAGCGATCTGGTTGTGGATTTCAACCAAGTTCAGCGTCGAATCGGTAACAATCTGGGTGAATCCGATTACAATGTGCTTTACTCCCCGATCTTTCAAATATTCCAAGGCATCCCAGTAGCGATAACCCCACTCTTCTCCCGGCAATTCTTTATCGCTCTCATAGAGCCAGGCATTCCCCAGATCTTCCCCGCGCATTTCGCGGTTCCGCTCTACCAATCCATTTTCCGAATTTAATTCTTTGATGCCCATGTAGGCACCGATGATGTTGTCAGAATCTATCTCAGGGTGCCGTGATAAAAGCAGCGATTTGATGTTCTCATTGATGGTGAGGGTATCATCAATCTTTGGGTCAAAATATTCATTGTAGTCGTTAATGGCGTGGTTGAGCAGGATCACCCCGGTGTCTGCGTCTGAGACGGTACTCGACATACCAGCTTCGATACCTTCTACGTGGAGCTGGGCGAGCTCGGTATCTTCTGCGATTGGATTAGTACCGTCTTCCAGGGAGACAGTCGGATCAACTTCAGGTTCAGGGGGATTAAAAGATTTTGTCCAGCCTTCAGGTTCGGTGGGATAAGATCTCTCCATCAGGTTGGTGTAGTCATTGACCCAGATAAGGGGAATGGATGTTCCATTTTCTGTGTTCCACTCATCCAACCTCTTTTTAGTCATCTGTACCACATCATAGGTTTTGGAGAATCGGACTCCCCCCACTGTCAGATCAACCATGATAATCTTAGTAACTCCTTTTTTAAGCAGTCTTTCCACAGGGCCATCTACATTATAGCGATCAGTGTTACAACCTGGCCACGGTCCACCCTCTTCCCCACAGTAAGTGCAATTCTCTCCTTCATCTGGGCCATCAGGACCATAGTAGATAAAACGGGGATAGGGATAGTTTTCTATATGATCTCCACACATCCAGCATGCCCAGTCCACCTCGAAGTCGATACTATAGGTATTTTTCTCTAACTCGGCTTCCATATCTAGCAGTTGTTGGTCGGAGATACTTTGAAAGGGATCTGTTCCTCCAATCCTCTCATACTCGAATTCATATTTCCCTTGAAATTTTACAGAGGATTCGTCTTGTAAAACCGCGTCCCACCAATCGTGATTCCAGATGACAATTTTGTACACCGAGTGGTTGGGGTCATAAGAGAACTGTTGAATTCCTGCATCCCATAAATACTGTGGTTGATAGGTATCCATCCCCCCATGTACTACAAAGATGACCCCTACCTTAGTCACCTGCGTACAGGAGCTTGGCCATAAGCAAAGTATCATCACTAGCAAAAAGGCTATGTATAATGCACTTTTTTGCCTGTTCATACTTCACCTCCAAAAAAATAGGTTAATAGTATCTATTCCCCTTTCTTCTCTAGAATACTTTTATGTACTTCACAGTAGTGCGAGTCTAAAAAATGGCTGAAACGGCGCATCAAGTTTCCAACTCTTCTCTACATGATGAAGGGGTAACCCATCATCTCAATTGGTAAGAGTAAAAAAGACTAGTATAGAGGAACAAAGATGTCAAGGTAAAAAGTTTTTTTGCAAACTAATCTGTAGTTATTGACATTTTTTAATAAAAAATATACAGTTAAGTAATTCAACATTCGTTCAATTTCTGAGGTAAAGTGAATGAAAAAAGAGATCTCCCTTGCACTTTCAGCCTATCTTCTCCTCTTCATCACCTCATTCATCTTAAGCGTTACCCTAGGTTTGGGTGAGTCAGAAAGTGTCCACGACCCCTCATCCCCTCTGGTCTATGGGAGAAGGGGGCTCATGGTACTTTTGGCTATCGCAATCCCATGGTTTACGAGAAGGCAGACACTTTCTGCACTGGGGTGGACACTATCCATAAAATGGATCTTCATCACGGGAGTGGTGGGAATCGCTATAGGGTTAGGAAACAAAGGAGGTTTCAATCCTCAAGAGCCTGTTGCCATTCTTCTTGCTCTCTTTCACACCTTCGCTACAGAACTATTCTTCCGTGGTTATCTCTTTAAGACCTTTGCCCGTTCATTTAAAAGTCTGTCTTTGCCACTCCTTCTCTCTTCGTTTCTCTACGGGCTTTCCTATCTTACGGTGTGGACTACCTGGACCCTTCCCCTAGCAGGAAGAATAGCCTTTGTCTTACTTTTCACCATTCTGGGAGTGGTATTTGCGTATAGTTATAAAAGGTCAGGGAGCTTTCTTGTCCCCTGGATGATGCACTTTCTAGGGGTGTTACAATATAGGGTATTTTTTTAATAGGCTTGCAAGTTGGCATGCCTGCAAGCGCCTTAAAAGGAGTTCTATCAGCTATGAAACGAATTCGAAAGGTACTTATAGGAACCTTGATAAGCTTCAGTGTCATTTACCTTGCTCTAGTTATTGTTGCCTATCTGCCTTACAAGACCGCCCCCGTTCAAGAATTTGCTGAAAAAGAAAGCAGATTTATAAAAGTAAATGGTCACACCCTCCATTATATAAAACAGGGAGAGGGAAAGCCCCTGGTGTTGGTTCATGGCTTTGCCGGCTCAACCTATACCTGGAGGGAATTAATCCCTCGCCTCACAGATCACTACACTGTATACGCCCTTGATCTCTTAGGCTTTGGGCTCTCTGATAAGCCACCTGAGGGTGATTACGATATGGAATCTCAGGGAAAACTCGTTCTTGGTTTCATAGATGCCCTTAAGCTTCCCTCTGCAACCCTCATCGGCCACTCCATGGGAGGGGTAGTCGTTGCCTATGCTGCACTTGCTGCACCCTCTAAAGTGGATGCACTGGTAATAATTGAGGGAGGATTTTATAGCGGAGGTGCACCCGCCTTTTTAAAATATATCTTTTTCCCGCTGGACCGGATTATGGCTCGGCAATTTTACACCAAGGGCCTTAGAAAAAAGAGCTTGCTAGTTTCATACTATAATAAATCCATAGTAACCGATGAAGTGCTTGAGGCCTATCTGCGTCCCACCAGAACCCCCCATGCACTTGACGCCATGGCACAAATGATGAGAAGCGTTGGTCCGCAAACCTATGAAGGCACAGCTGCAAATATTTCTAAGCCAACCCTGATCGTGTGGGGTGACATGAGAAGGAAGCTGGGAGTTAAGCTGGAAGATGCAGAGCGGCTCAACAGAGAAATTCAAGGCTCACGGCTAATACATATCAAAGAGTGCGGGCACTACGTGCAGGAAGAAAAACCAGAGGAACTGGCTAAGGCGATAAAAGATTTCCTGGGATAAGAGAAGAAGAAAGGATTAAGGAATTGAGAGATTGATAATTTCTAGCTATAATTTTGGAGGAACGTTAGTATGACAAGTCTCAAGGATGTTCACCCCATAGCCCTGGCAGAGCTTAGAAAAAAATTTACCCTCAATCCGGTGACGTTAAAGCACCCCCTCCCTGAGCGTCCACTAAGAACGCTGGGCCTGGTGAAAACCGATGCCGATGTGTTCAGTTCTGATAAGTTCTCCAGGGTGGTGTGTATGAGATTGGACCTTCCATTGTATCTGGCAGTACGCTCGATTTTCCTGCGACCAAAGATGGAATTTGATCTTCCGGTTTTTTCCTGTGAAACAGTACTCATTGGAAAGAAGAGGATGTTTATTGTGGATATCCACCGGACGGGGGAGGACACAGGACATGATGATTCAGCGCTGTTTGATAGATTGATTGCAATACGAGACCGTTACCCGGAGCTGCTCAAGGAAAAAACAGCACCTGGCGGGAAAATTCAGAGTGTTTTTTCAAGAGCAGCCTGCCAGGTAAAAATTACGGAAGCTTTAGATGAGCAGGCCTTGGGTCTCTTTAAGCAATACCTCGGGGTCTTTTCAGAAATGGTGGAGAAGGCAACCCCACTTTCAGGAGAAGCACTCGATAAAGCAAAACGCGCTTTTGAGGGGTATTTAAAAACGGTGGTCGATCACGACCCGGGAGTAAAGGGCTACAAAGTGCTCTTTGGTGAAAAGAGTGGAGTGCAAAGGGCGCTCAATATCTTTTTTGAT
>CAYYOQ010000184.1:0-5279 GCA_964473235.1 uncultured Thermodesulfobacteriota bacterium
GATCCCACCCTCCCTGATGAGATTAAGAAGGCACAAGCCTATGGAATCTATGGCGCTGCAGCATTTACTAAAAATAATTTAGGACCAATGCTCATGGCTTTTTCAAACGCCGAACCTTTAACCTCCATGTTTCCCGAAATCGGTCCCAATTCGCACCTGTTAATGAGAAAGATAAGAAAAGTATTTGATCCCAACGGAGTTGCCTCCCCCGGCCGCCAGGTCTTTACCGAGGAGGAGTGGCAGCAATTCCCCCAAGAAATCAAAGCATTAATTAATCAGATGAGAAAAATGCAGGATATGGAGCCAGTACTATAGTAGAAATCCAAAATTCTAAACCCTAAACTAAAAACAGCTTAGATATGGGATATACGATTAAAATCAACTTTTATCCCACATCACAGATCTCACATCACACATCATCAAATGTTTTTCGGCTTTAAAAGTATGTTTCTACTTGACACTGTGAGATTCATATTATACATTCCCACTACTTATCAATCAGACCCTTAAATTACCCTAATCTCAATGAGGAGTGAAAACCTTGGCAAAAAAGTTAAAAGTTGTGAAGAGTACCATCTCACACACCTGGGATCATACCAAAGTTGGGTGTGTATTGTTAGAGGAAGGGAAGGCAGAACCCTTTGAACCTGGCCAGAAACCCACACTTGTTCCCGTGTGGGATAAGAACATGTGTGTGCGGTGCGGGCTTTGCTATCTCTTCTGCCCCGACGCTGCAATCAAGAGGGGTGAAGATGGCTACTTTGAAGCTAACCTCAACTATTGCAAAGGATGTAGCATCTGCCACAAGGAGTGCTGGTTTGGTGCCATCAGCATGATGGAGGAGAGATAATGGATAAGTTCGCATTATATGTGCCACAGCTCTTACCCTTCAAGGAACATTTTTTGCCTGAAGCCCATCGTGCCTGTATGGGCTGCGGTGTTGCCTTAGGGGTACGGCAGGTATACAAGGCTTTAGAAGAAAAGAGAGAGTGGATGAAGGGTGCACGCTGGGAAATCCCCTATAAGCAACCCCTCCCGGGGAACCTTACCAAGAGTGAGCAGGAGGGGAAGGAAGGGCTACGCCCGGCACTTCTTCAAATTGATAAGGGTAATCAGACACATCTCTTTCTCTGTTTCGATAATGAAGCAGTTGAAGGAAAATACTCCCCCAAAGTGTTTAAGAAAGCCCACCCTGCTGTAGCGGTGGCTAGAGGGTTTCACTATGTAGCAACGGCCTGCCCCAGTTACCCTTTTGACCTGATTGATAAAGTGAGAAGGGGCATGGAGAGTGAGGGAAACAGTTACCTGCACATCCTTTCTCCCTGTCCCGTGGGGTGGGGATTCGAGAGTGAACTTACCATTAATATCGGCCGTTATGCCGTAGAATGTGCGCTATACCCACTCTATGAAGTTGTTTTAGGAAGTTATCGTCTTACCATTGACCACCCTAAGCTAAGACCTGTAGAGCAGTACCTTAGCATGCAGAAACGTTTCGCCCATTTTAAACAGAAGGAGATTTCAGCGCTACAAGTTGAAGTGGGAAAAATATATGACAAACTAAGAGCAGGAAAGATGTAAGGAGGGAAAGATGGCTCTTTCAAACTGGGATAAAAAGGCTCAGGCAACCTTTGCCAAGATTATGGAGATAATACCTGAACCCTTGAAAGAAACGATGAAGCCAAAGCTCATCGATATGATAGAAAATAAGGCAGCGGGTTCAGCGGTCACCGTTGAGGTAATAGAAAGGCTAGTGAGGGAAGACCTGCCTGAACCCCAGAGAAGTGTAATTATGAACACCTTAGGGCTGTCTGATACTGCACCTAAGAAAGCTGAGGCCAAGGCAGCTGAAACTGTCCAACTCACCTGGGAAGGTGAGAGCGAGAAGATGGTAGAGAAAATTCTGGGTATCATCCCTGAGATGCTCAGAGGTGCAGTGAGACCTAAGCTTTTAGATTTTATAAAAACCAAGGCTGGTCCCTCTGGGGTAGTAACAGACAATTTAGTAGTATCCGCTATTCAAGAGATGAAACCACCAGAGCCCTATATGAGTCAGATTATGAAGGCCCTCTCTGAGGGTACTGGCGTTGATTTAAGTAAAGTAGACGGTATCCTCTCAGCTCACCAGCGAAGGCAGGAAGAACTTCTGCCCATACTTCACAAATTACAGAGAGAATACAGGCATCTGCCCAAAGGAGCACTCGATAAGGTGAGTGGATATCTAAACCTTCCTTTAAGTAGAGTCTACCGGGTTGTCACCTCTTATCAAGCCTTCAGCTTGGAACCAAAAGCGAAACACCTGGTGAAGGTATGTAGTGGAGTCGCCTGCTATCTAAAACAGTCAGACAAACTTTATGAAGAATTAAAATCGTCTGCAGATAACCGTTTCAGCCTTGAAAAAGTCCGGTGTACAGGCTGCTGTGGGCTGGCACCTTCGGTGGTGGTCGACGAAGAGTGTGGTGATAGTACCTGGGCTAAGGAAAAGATTGCACAATTCTAGCGTTACCAAAGAGGAGCTACTATGAAGATTAAAGACGAGGGTGAGCTTAAAAAAATATCTGAGCAGGCCAAGAGCATGCTCGTACCTTCAGAGGTGAGAATACAAATAGGTGCGGCTACCTGTGGGCTGGCAAAGAGAGCTAAAGCATTAAAAGAAGCGATCGCATCAGAAGTGAAAAAGCTAAAGGTAAAGGCCCAGATCGTAGAAGTTGGTTGTAATGGGATGTGCTATCAAGAACCTATCGTGGAAGTGATTCAAAAGGGTAAGCCAAAACTCACCTACGGTACCATGACTGCTGAAAAAGCTGTCCCTCTGGTGAAGGCAATGAAAGACGGAACCACGATGAGAGAGAACCTACTTTTTAAGACAGAGAGAGAGGAAATACTCACCACCGGTGAAAACATAGGCTACCTCTCCGATCAGGCTTCAGGATCCCTCCCAGAGATAACTGAGTTTAACAAGTACCCCTTCTACCAAAAACAGAAAAAGGTGGTATTGAGAAACTCAGGACATATTGATCCCATGAGCATTGAGGAGTACATAGCCTGTGGTGGATATAGGGGCTTAGCCAAAGCATTGCGCATGTCCGCTCAAGAAATCATCAACGAAGTGACCGATTCCGGCTTACGGGGCAGAGGCGGTGCAGGATTCCCTACGGGAGCCAAATGGAAGGCCTGTCAGGAAGCACAAGGAGAAACTAAATACATCGTTGCCAATGGAAGCGAAGGAGATCCCGACATTGGGATGCACCGGAGCATGCTGGAGGGAGATCCCCACAGTGTGCTTGAGGGCATGATTATCGCAGCTTACGCGGTGGGAGCGTCAAAAGGATACCTCTATGTGAGTAACAATTATCCCCTTGCCTTTATGCGCAGCAAAGAAGCGGTGCGCCAAGCAAAGGAGTACGGACTCCTAGGTGAAACTATTTTAGGAAGTGGTTTTAATTTCGAGGTGGAAGTCGATGAGGGAGGAGGTGCGTATGTGTGTGGAGAAGAAACTGCACTCATCTCTTCACTTGAAGGCAACTACGGCGAACCGAAACCTCGTCCCCCCTTCCCCGCCCAAAAGGGTTTGTGGGGAAAACCAACGGTAGTAAATAATATTGAAACCTTGGCTAACATCCCCGTAATCATCGCCAAGGGTGGAAGCTGGTTCAGCAGCATCGGTATCAAGGGAAATACCGGCACCAAGGTAATCTCTCTGAGTGGCAGTATCACCCACCCCTGTCTCATTGAAGTACCGCTCGGTATGAAAATAAAAGAAATCATTGAGATAGGTGGTGGCGTGCGTGAAGGAAAGAAGTGCAAGGCACTCGCCACCGGTGGTCCTTCTGGTGGGGTACTACCAGCACAGTCAACCTCATTACCATTAAGCTATGATGAACTGAGCAGAGCTGGTTCCCTTCTTGGTTCGGGTATTACGGTGATAGACGAAGACACCAACATGGTTGACCTTGCGCACTACTTTCTTTCCTTTTTTAAAGAGGAAACGTGCGGGAAGTGCACTACCTGCCGGGAAGGAGTTAAGAAAATGTATGAAATCCTCTATGAGATCTGTCAAGGACATGGAGAGGATGGAGATCTCGCTCTTTTAGAGAGGATGTCACAACCGATGAGCGACGGATCCCTCTGCGCACTAGGGAAGACTGTTCCTCGTGCGGTCACTTCAACCATTAAACACTTTAAAAAAGATTACGAAGCCTATATCAAGGGGAAAAAGTAGCATCGGAAGATGAGAAGCTCATCTAATCGCAGGAGGTAAAAGCACACAATGATCACACTCGCCATCAATGGAAAACAGGTTAACGCTCAAGAGGGGAAAACCATTTTGGAGGTTGCCCGGGATAATGGTATTTACATTCCCAGTCTCTGCTATAATGAAGCACTGGCACCCGCGGGCAACTGCAGGCTCTGTACAGTAGAGGTAACCATAGGAAACCGTACTACCTTGGAGACCTCATGCAACTACCCCATTCTTGAGGGAATGGTGGTTAAAACCGATTCTCAAAGGGTAAGCGCAGTACGACAACTGGTGATGGAACTTCTCCTCGCCCGCTGTCCCAATCCCAAGAAGGTAAAAGAGGTGGCGGAAGAGGTAGGGGTAGAGGCTCCTCCCCTGCGCTTCAGCTTAGAGAATGAATACTGTATCCTCTGTGGATTGTGTGTGAGAACTTGTACAGAGGTGGTGCAGGCTTATGCCCTTGATTTTGAGGGAAGTGGAGTCAATAAAAGGGTCACCGTACCCTTCAATGAAGCTTCGCAAGACTGCATTGGCTGTGGAAGCTGCGTGTTTATATGTCCCACGCAAGTCATCAAGATGCGAGAGATTGAAAATGCCAAGGTTATCTATCCTGAGGGAGAAGACAACCTCGGTCCACAGCGGATGATGCAAAGTTGGAAGACGGAGCTAAACCTCACCAAGTGTAAAGGATGCGGCAATCCAATCGCACCAGAGAAACAGCTCACCTGGCTTAGGGAAAAGATGCTCTTACCTTTGGATTTTTTCACCTACTGCCAGACCTGCCGTACCTATCCCCACATTGACGAAGAAAAGTGTCTCGGTTGTGGTGGTTGTGCTGATAATTGTCCTTGTGGTGCATTAGAGTTAAAGGAAGAAGACGACGAGATAAAAGCCAACTGCTATACTGTTAACTGCACTGGTTGCCGAATTTGCGTGGACATCTGTCCTAGAGATGCAATAAGTTAGTAACGTGAGTAATGTGAAAGCGTGCATTTTTAATAACCCGAAAGTCGCGACCCACAACTCGCAACATTCATTTTAC
>CAYYOQ010000185.1:0-1514 GCA_964473235.1 uncultured Thermodesulfobacteriota bacterium
CCCCAGGCGGTAGGGAAAGGGGAATGGTGAGAGTAACTTCAGTTGAACCCACGCGTGCCTACGCACGCATCATTGAACAGAGTGAAGATGTTCAGGTGGGGTTCAGCGTGGAAGAAGTTACACCTGAGGAGACCAGGATTCAGGGAGAAGGGGGCAGAGAGCAATGAAGACGATAGTACTTTCTTTCGTGCTTTCAGTAGTATTTTATTTATCTCCCGCAGGTGGTTATTCCCAAATTCTCACCGATATCAAGATCAACTCTTCACCTCACCCGATAGGTTCAGGTGCGAGGGCAACGGGGATGGGTGGTGCCTTCATTGCGGTTGCTGATGATGCAACCGCTGCGTCCTGGAACCCGGGAGGCTTAATCCAGTTAGAGACACCGGAGCTATCATTTGCAGGCTCCTGCGATATTTCAAGGGATGAGTTTGATTCTAAGAGACATCCAGAATCCTCAAGTATGAATGAAATCACCCGCTATGATCTCAATTACCTGAGTGTGGTCTATCCTTTCCAGGCTGCAGCGAGGAATATGGTTATTTCTTTGAATTACCAGAAGCTCTATGACCTGCATAAAGATATGGATTTTCGTGTTATCACAACCGGCAGGCTCCCTGGCTTTCCCCAGTATAAGATAACTGACCAGGTGCGCTTCAGGCAGAGGGGGAGTCTCAAGGCGCTCTCTCCTGCCTGTGCCATTCAGATTACTCCCCGCATTGCAGTGGGAGCAGCCTTCAATATCTGGACTGACAGGCTTTTCTGGAACAACCAGTGGACCGCCAAGACCCGTGAATCTTTTTCCGGGATAGGAGTGACGGGTACCACCTACAGAAACGAGAGGCTCCGCAGGGAAAGCTATACCCACTTTAAGGGGTTCAATATGAATGTTGGATTACTCTGGGATATGGGCTCATGGATTACTCTGGGGGCGGTGGTGAAAACGCCCTTCAAGGCAGGTCTGCACTACCGTTACCATGAGATACAAAAGGTGTATCAGCGCACCCTGGGCAGGATTGATATAAGCACTACCGCATTTTCAGAGCATCGTGAACTTACCATGCCCCTGTCCTATGGGGTGGGAGTAGCTTTTAAACTATCAGATGCGTTCACGGTCTCTCTTGATGTCTATCGTACCCAGTGGTCAGGTTTTTTCATGGAAGACAAGTGCCACCGCGATAGTTCTCCTGTCAATGGCCTGCCCCGAACGCACTCCCACGTGCATGATACCACTCAAATCCACCTCGGTAGTGAGTATCTCTTAATGGGGAAAAGGACCATACTGCCGTTGCGTGCTGGTTTATTTTATGACCCTCAACCCTCGCAGAAACATCCGGATGACTTTTTTGGTTTCAGTTGTGGTTCGGGTGTGGTGTTAAAGGAACGCATCCTGCTCGATTGGGCATACCAGTTGAGGTATGGTCACCGGGTGAGCGGCGGTAGCTTGGGAGGCATTGCGGATGCCAAAGCCGAGGTCATTCAGCATAAAATAATGGTTTCAATGATTTATCACTTTT
>CAYYOQ010000185.1:1614-5272 GCA_964473235.1 uncultured Thermodesulfobacteriota bacterium
AAAGCAGTGTCTGCAATGCCATTTTTCTCAGTAACCTTTAAGAAAATCTTACTTCCTCTTGCGTTGCTTCTCCTGGTTTCTCTCAATTGCCATCATCATTCTTCCCCTCAGAAGAAAGACCTCTATATGAAAGAGGGCAAAGAGTATGGTATTACCAAGGGTCTTTTTCGAGAGCGCTGGTGGAATTTCTATGAAAGGGGATGTTCCTTTGCATCAGGGGAATTCTTTGATGAAGCCATTGCCGATTTTAAGGAAGCGGTCAGACAGAGAACGACAGATAGCTATAGGGCACGAACCTATGGCATGCACTTTATAGACTATTTCCCCCACCGGGAGTTGGGTATCGTTTTCTATCACACAGGGCACTACCAGAGTGCGATTGAGGAACTGAGCAGCTCTCTCTCCCAGGTTGAGACCGCTAAGGCAAAATACTTTTTAAACAAGGCAAGAAGAAAGGTGGTGGAGCAGACTTTGAGCGATACGCTTCCTCCCCTTATTACCAATCTTTCTTTAAGTGATGGACACGTTACCCATCTCCTTGAGATGGAGCTCACTGGTATCGCGGAGGATGATACCTTCGTTTCATCGATTGCCGTCGACGGTAAGCCACTTTTTATTGAGCTTGCGCAAGAAAAAATACCTTTTGCGCACAAGGTGTCTCTCTCACGGGGAGAAAATTCCATACGCATTGAGGTCAAAGACCTGACTGACAAGGTTACTGCCCGGGAGATAAGGGTGCTGGTTGACCGAGAAGGTCCTCTGGTTGCGATTAATGAACCTCAAGGGCAGGGGGTGGTGCATAGTGAAAGGGTGACCATTAAAGGTTTAATCTGGGACGAGAGCGGGGTGGCATCGCTTATGCTCAATGGGGAGAATGTTTCATTAAGCGGGAAGAGAGAGTTATCATTTGGTCATGAGGTCGTGCTCGCTCAAGGAAGTAATAGTTTCCCCTTTGAAGCAAGGGATGTGGTGGGGAATCTCACCCGAGGTGAACTTCATCTGGTCTATGATCCGGATGCCGATTCTCCAGGCGCCTCTTTACTTTCCTCTACCATGCTTGCCCTTGATGAGGGAGTGTTCACCGATTTAGGCGGTTCACTGCTCCCCGCGAAATCTAAAATGCAAGACCGCACACCCCCTTTAATCGGGATTAAAGAGCTTACCGATTTTCAGAAAGTGTACTATGATGCTATTTTTATTGAGGGAAGTGCTACCGATCAAAGCGGAATAAGCGAGTTAACCATCAATACTATTCCTCTCCGGGTGATCCATGGTCAGCAGCTTTTCTTCAACCATCTGGCTCAATTGCAGGAGGGTGTTAACCACTTTGATATACGAGCGGTGGACGGGTGCGGGAACTCCACGTTAAAAACAGTTACCGTTGTCAGAGAAATACCCCGGGTGAAGCAGGTAGGTTCTCGCCTGGCAGTAGCGGTACTCCCCTTTGAGCACAAGGGTGAGTGTGCAATGTTAGGGCCGCTTGTCTACGAGGGGCTGGTTGATGCCTTGGTCAACCAGGCTCGGTTTAATCTGGTGGGGAGGGAGAGAGATTTGGAAACTGCCCTGCGCGAGCTTAAGATGAGTCACACCGCGCTGGTAGATGAAGGCAAGGCGTTACAGCTAGGGAGAATCATTGCTGCTGAAGGTATTATCACCGGAACGGTTGCCGAAACCTCTACCTCCATTGAAATTTATGCACGCTTTGTTGACAGCGAAACTGCCACCGTGTTAGCAGCACACGATGTTTTTGAGCAGGATAAAAGCCTCTCCGCGCTTCATTTTATTTTAAAAGGATTAGCCTTGAAGTTTGAACAATGCTTCCCTCTGCTGGAGGGGTGTGTCATTAAAAGTGAGGGAGGGAAGGTGTATATTGACAGGGGCTCAATGAACGGCCTTAAGAAGGAAATGAAGGTCATTGTTTTTCGAGAGGGAGCACCTCTTACCCATCCCCTTACGGGAAAGCCTCTGGGGTGTGATATGGTGGAGTTGACGGAGGCTCGAATAGAGAAGGTATTAGAAGACTACTCTATTGGAAAAGTACTTGAGCGCTCTGCAAAAGTGGAGATTAAAGTGAGGGATGGGGTAATTACAAAATAATTGCCAGGTATCGATTTTTTTCTTGACAGGAATATATAAAAGTACTAACATTTCCAAAATTGTTTTTAATAGTAGTACATTTATTAGTAATTTAAGAATCTAGCAACAGAGTAGTTCACCACGTATCCAAGTTCCCCCTAAACCCCGGAAAAGATATCATGGTTTCACTCTGCTAAATCTCTTTTTCCATAGCTTAGATGCATGGAGAAAGAGATTTTTTATTTTAGGAGTTATGTATACGAGCAACCTAAATAAGTTGATCTGGGGCAGGTCATTGCGAGCTGAGTGAAGCAATCTTATAAAAAATGCTTTGTCTTCCCTGCTCATCGCTATGACGGTATTTAATTCTACTTTTTGCCGTTCACCATTAACGATTCACGATTTACGGAGGGCACTCATGCTCCGAACTAGTGCTCTGATGCTCCTTGTTTTATGCTTATTGATTCCACTATTCCACACTCATGCAGGGGCTGCTGATCTTTCGCTTGAAAAGCAACTGCACCACGCCTTCACCCGGAGCCAATCTGTTGTTGGAGAGATGCAGGTGAAGCTTAAGAAAGGTACATCCATTGGCGCAGAGCTGAGTGAACTCAAATCCCTGGCTTCAGCTATCAGAGAGAAACACCTGCTCCTAGAGGAGCGGTTTCAAAAGCGCCAGAATGAGATAGCTGACTTGGGCGCAAAAGCGATTACCCGCCATAGTGAGGTAGTAAAACACTACCAGGAGCTTATGGGAGAATACCTGCGCATCATTGATAGCCTGGAAATGGTAGAAGATGTGTCACCGACTGTTCTTAATGAGATAAAAGTGCTTTTAGAGAGAGTGCTTCCTCAAAAGAAGAAGCTTATTTTAGGCGCACTTCCCTATACTCACCTTAATTATGCGGGAAGAGAGCCCTCCCGGGAGCCCGTAGTCACCCCGGCCTATAGAGGAGGAGCAAAAGAGGTTACCCCCGATGACCTCAGGGGTACACCTGAGGCACCTATCTCTTTTGAGATTGCCACGCTTGCTCAGTCCCTAAGCTGGAATCCGGTTTCAATCTATGAATGGGTAAAGAATACCATTGAGACCGAGTGGTACTTCGGCAGCATGAAGGGGGCAGAGGAGACGTTAAGGCAGAGGAGTGGCAATGATTGTGATCAGTCAGCGCTCCTGGTGGCACTACTACGGGCTTCCGGATTTCCCGCTCGCTATGTGCGAGGGGTAATAGAGTTTTTCCCTGATATCGGGAGGGCAAAGCATCTCATCGGGATAGAGGATGAAAAAAAGCTTGCTGCCTTTTTCCAGAAGGCAGGGATACCCTATACTCCGGTTATCTCGGGAGGTAAGATTACAAACTTTCAGCTGGAGCACCTCTGGGTAGAGGCAGAGATCCCCTACGCTAACTACCGGGGTGTGGTAATAGATGAGCGGGGGAAGGTATGGTTAGGTTTAGATACCAGTATCAAGGTGAGAGGTTATACTTACAGTGAGCCGGAAGATATCGGGAAAGAGATTAATCTCTCCGCGGTGAGGGAGGAGTATGTAGAGAGGGTCCGGGAGGAAACACCACTAGAGTAT